>JAQYWA010000052.1 GCA_030145265.1 Desulfuromonas sp.
CAGGCGTCCATACAGAGGTTGGGGCAGACTTCGCCGCAGACACTGCCGGGAAAGGGCGAGTATTTGAGAACCAGCTCAAGCGCCTCCTTGACCTTGCCCTGACGCAGCAGGTTGATGCGGTCCTGGGTCGGGATGGCCGAAGGGCAGGTGACCTGACAGGGAGCGCCGTAGCGCTTATCCTGCCAGTGGGGTACCTTGAGACGGTCGTCACCGGCGTTGACCAGGCCGGCGATACGGTCATAATCGTCCTTGACCACGTCGCCGAAAATCCCGTCCTCGACCCAGGTGTTGAGCCGAAATTCCCGCATGGTCGGACGGCTGTGGACCTTGCGCTCGGCCATGGTCTTGGCGACGATCTTGCGCCACGAAGAGAAATCGGTGAGCTGTGCGAGCAGTTCTTGACGCTCGATCTTTTCGAGGTAAACAGGAAAACCGGCCGAGAGGAACTCGCGGTCGGCCTCATCGAGTTCGAGCATCCAGACATCTTCGGAAAGCCCCTGAACCGGACCGCGCACATAGATGGTGCCGCCAACCATGCCGGCGCAGGCACGGTCACCGAGAACCGAATCCCGATCTTCGCAACCAAGCCCGCAGACCACAGCAATTCCGCCGCCGACGAATTCAAAGGAGAACGACCCGGTGCTTTTGAGAACCCAGAGTTCGGGAGCATCGTAGGCAGGGTCATGCTTCATCAGCGAACCGCTGCGGGTACCGACCCGACCGCCGACATAGATCTTGCCGCTGGCCGCGCAGTGGGCGGTGGTGTCGCCACCGTCCCCCTTGATCACCAGGGTGGCGCCGGCATTCAGCCAGCCGGCATCGGCGCAGGCCGAACCTTCGACAATAATTTCAGTGCCATCGAGACCGAAGGATCCGACCCGCTGGCCGGGGTTCTTCACCTTGAACTTGAGCGAAGAGCCGTCCTCGGTCCACAGCGGACCACCGATGTTGTGATGACCGGAGGAGAGGACTTCAAACTCGGTCTCACCCGCCTCAAGTGCGGCATAAATCTGCTGCAGCAGGGCCTGGGTCGAGATCCGCTTATTATTTTCATCAAAACCTTTAATCTGTGCTGCCATTTTTTACTCCTGTAAGGGGTAAGGGGTGAGGGGTAAGGAGTAAAGGCTTTTTCGCCTCGCTCCTCACACCTTTCGCCTCACGAGCACTCAACACACGTACTGAATCTGCAGGCGGTCGGCGACAGCCCGATCGGTGGACACTAGCGCATCGGCGCGCCCTATCGGCAGCGAAGAGTTGCCGATGGGAGCCATGAGCTTCTTGAGTTCAGTGTCCATGGCCAGGAAGTAGTTGACGATGTTCTGCGCAACCTTCTCCGGGTCGAGGCGGTGGACCAGCTGGGGCTCCTGGGTGGTGATCCCAACCGGACAGAGCCCGGTATTGCAGGCGTTGCAGCGTCCGTTGTCGTTGCCGACACAACCGGCCATTTGCAGAATCAGCTTGCCGGTGAAGACGCCGTTGGCACCGAGGCACATCATCTTGAAGGCGTCGGCGGCCAGATCGCCGGTCTTGCCGAGACCGCCGGCGGCCCACAAGGGAATCTGCCCCTGACGGCCTTGGGTGGTGGCGGCGAGGTAGCAGTCGCGCAGCTTGGAGACGATGGGATGGCCAGTATGGTCGAGAGAAACCTCGTGGGCCGCACCGGTGCCGCCGTCGATACCGTCGAGGAAAAAGCCACCGACGATGTTATAGGGATCGCGCACCAGGTTGTTAAAGACCGAAACGCTGGTGGCCGAGGCGGCCACCTTGATCGCAACGGGAACCCGGAACTTGAAGGCCGCGTTAAAGGAGAGGAACATCTTCTGCACGCTTTCCTCGATCGAGTAAAGGCCCTGATGGTTCGGCGGCGAAAGCAGGTCAGCCTTCGGCACGCCGCGGATCGCCTGGATGTGCTCGGCCACCTTCTGGGCCATGAGCAAACCGCCGTCGCCCGGCTTGGCGCCCTGGCCGATCTTGATCAGGATACCGGCCGGATCCTCAACCATGTGGGGCATTGTCTTGGCGATACGGTTCCAGCCGAAGTGACCGGAAGCGATCTGCAGGATCATATACTTGAGGTAACGGCTCTTCAGAAGCCGCACCGGAACGCCGCCCTCACCGGAGCACATGCGCACCGGCAGGCCGCATTCCTCATTGAGATAAGCGACCGCCATGGCCACCGCTTCCCACATGCGCCAGGAAAGGGCGCCGATCGACATGTCGCCGATAACAATCGGGTAGATCCAGCGCACCGGGGGTGCCTGGCCGACCGTCACGAGCTTGCCATCGTCACCGACCGCAAAGGGGAGCTTTCCCGGAGGCATGATGCGGCCGAAAGGGGCCAGCATGTCGAAGCTATGACGCTGAGCATCGAGGCTGGGGTCGGTCATCTGCGAGATTCGCCCGACCCGCAGCTTGTCAAGGGTGCGCGAACCGGCTTCGAGATTTTTACGGCCGCCGCGCTTGATCGAATCACCGCCGAGGCAACGGGTCAGCACCGGGTGACGGGTGTCGATATTGCGCACCGGGCCGATGGCGTCGTTGGGGCAGACCTTTTCGCAGATGCCGCAACCGCGACAGTAGTTTTTAATCGAGTGGGCCTGGTGAATGACCGGAACGGCGGAAAAGCGCTGTTTCGGCTCGGGAAAATCACCTTCGGAAAAGACCATCCGACGCCGCTCGACCTTGGCCTCGATGGCGCGAAAGGAACAGGCCGCGACACAGGAGCCGCACAGGGTGCAGCGGCTGGCATCGTAACGGATCTTCCAGGGGAGGTCGTTGGGAGTAACGTCCTGGACTCTCATTGTTTCCATCTTTGCACCTCCAGGTTGTTATCGATAACTACCGTTTCGCGCTCGTTGGGATAAATATCGGCCTCCCAATCACGGTCGGGCAGGATTTCGTTAATACCACAGACCTCCGAAGCAATCGCCACGGTGTCGGCGCTACGGCCGACAACCACGGGACGCAGCTTCTTGGCGTCACAGGTGGTAAACAGGGTGTTGTCGGGAAGCACCCCGATGATGGTGTTCGGCCCGTTGATTTCCAGGTGCGCCAGCGACTGGCGAATAGCCAGGAGCTGCTCCTTGTCTTCGCGCTTTTCGATCTGCTCGAAGGGAAGCGGCGTGATCACGTGCTTGAAATAGGAGAGGGGCCATTTCAGCTCATGATGCACGTAATGCAGACTGTAAAGGAAACACTGGGAATCGGATTCAAAACCAATATAGCCGCGGTGCAGCTTGCGCTGCTGCTCGACATTCTTCAGGTAAAAGGTATTCTCGCCGTTGGCCAGCACGGTATATCCCTGCATGAAAAAGGGATGGGCGGCATAGCGGACGATGTCGTAGTTGGTGTTCTGGCGACACTGGGCGGTGATCACTTTGGCGGTAAACTTGTCGTCCGGCTCCCAAAGCTTGAAATAGGTGCCGATATCGCGCGGATCACCGATTTCCTTGAGGGTAACCACATCAGGCCAGAACGAATAAACAAACCCCTGATCGTCCTGCTCAAGAGCCCGGCGCAGCTTCAAACGCATGTCGAGCAACAGGTCTTCCTTGGCCTTAGGCTCTTCCCTCTTGTAGTGCTTGGGATAATCATAGGTCTGGAAGACATAGTTGGGCATAGCGTTGATATCGAGACCCGGCAACGGGTTGGTTTCCGGCACCCACTGCATCACCCGCTGGAATCCGGCGGCGTGCAGCATGTCTTCGGCGATCTTCACTCCCTCGTCGGTGCAGGCCAGCGACAGGGTCGGCAGATGTTTATAGGCTTCGAAAATACCGCCGAGGTCGTGCATGACCATAGCGAAACCCGAATTGTCATGCCCCTTCTGCTGCGACTGCATGAGCAGCAGGGCCTTGCTCGGATGAACGTAGTTAAGACTTTTTATAGCTCCAATGCGACACATAGACGGTCACCTCCTGATCGGGACATTTGTGCGCTCACAAAATCCAGCGTGCGGATTCCAAACAACCCTTAACACAAATGCAATTTAAGTACCACATCAGGCCAGCTAACCCACTCTTTACGGTATACACTTTCAAGCTGCTGATTTTCAAGGAATTAGGACAAGAAAAAGGCAGACTTAAAGCATTCTAAAGCTACGCGAACCCCAGAAAAAGCCACAAGACATGCCCCAACGCTACTCACTGAGAGTGGAGACCATACACAGAAAAGCGCGGCCAATCCCATCAACAGAGGCCAGGCCGGAGCCACAAAGCCCGCCGCCGGAGTAATCACCACCAGCCCTGCGACCACCCCGGAAGCAGCGCACAACCATACTGCATATTTTTTAGGCAACTAAAGCTAATTCAGGGCGCAAAAAAGCCCCCATCCAAGGATGGGGGCTTCAGGTACAACAGAAACTTTATTGAGCAATCAGATCATCTCGACCCAGCCGTGAGGATCGGCAATCTTGCCGTACTGGATACCGGTCAGCGTCTCGTAGAGCTTGCCGGTCAACTCGCCCATATTGCCGTCACCGATGGTCACGGTTCGATCGCGGTAGGTGAACTGCCCCACCGGAGAAACCACCGCGGCGGTGCCGGTACCGAAGGCCTCTTTCAGACGGCCGCTGGCGACGCCTTCGAGGATTTCATCCACCGACAGGGCCCGCTCCTCAACCTGCAAGCCCATCTCGCGAACCAGAGTCAGGATCGACCGGCGGGTAATGCCGTCGAGAATCGTCCCCTTCAGCGGCGAGGTTACAACTTTGCCATCATAAAGAAAGCAGATATTCATGCTGCCAACCTCTTCGATATACTTGCGCTCGACGGCGTCAAGCCAGAGCACCTGGTCGTAACCGAGCTCAGTCGCTTCCATCGAGGCCTTGAGGCTGGCCGCATAGTTGCCGCCGGTTTTGGCTTCGCCGGTCCCACCGGGAGCGGAGCGGACATATTCATCGGAAATCAGGATTTTGACCGGGCTGAAGCCGTTCTTGTAATAGGGTCCGACCGGCGAGAGAATGATATAGAAAAGGTATTTATTGGAAGGCCGCACGCCAAGATAGGGATCGACGGCAATCATGGTCGGCCGGACGTAGAGGCTGGTGCCAAAGCTGTGAGGAACCCAGTCGGCCTCGAGCCGGACCAGCTCCTTGAACGCATCAAGAACGAAATCGACGTTAAGCTCCGGCATGCACATGCGTGCCGCACTACGATTGAAGCGCTCGAAATTGTCACGGGGGCGAAACGTGGCGAGACTGCCGTCCGGGCGACGGAAGACCTTGAGACCCTCGAAAATCTCCTGGGCATAGTGAAGCACGGAGCAGGCCGGATCAAGGCTGAAAGGGCCGTAAGGAACGATCCGAGGCGAGTGCCAACCACGACCGGCTTCGTAGTCCATGACGAACATCCGGTCAGTGAACAGAGTGCCGAAGACAAGCTCCGATTCATCCTCGACGCGGGTCTTTTTCTCAGTAACGGGGAAAATCTCCATGATCCTACAATACCTCCGGTCTTATTGTGTATACCCCTGAATGGGTTTTTTTATCACAACCGAAGGAGACGGGCAAGAAATTTAAGCTTGGCCCAGAGCCGGACAAAGAGCCATGAATCACCCACAATTATTTACTCGCCCTCGACATCTTTTGAGCAATTGAGACGATCCGTACCGAACAACAGATTTTTCATATTTTCACGCACCTCATCCTCATGAAACCGACGAACCAGGCGTTCATACTCGGCCCGCTCGGAAACATTGGTCAACCGGTAGCTCTGTTCACGAATTCTCCACAGGTCTTCCATGGCCTACCCCTTTCCCTCTGTGAATATTGACGGATGCTCGCAAAAAGATGGTATCACCAGCCAAACAGTAGTCAAGGTATTTTTTACTATTTTTGGTAAAACAGGATTCTACATATTGCGGCGCAGATGAAGGCATGATAAAAAGTGAATTCGGCCAGAACAGAGCCCGGAGGAGACGATGACCTATACAGAAATGAAAACGAGCCTTGAAATTTTGGGCCTGCCCGAGCGGGCCAGCCTCAAAGAGATCAAGGCCCGGCACCGAAGTCTGGTCAAGCGACACCACCCGGATCGAGACCCGAACCAGGCCCCCGAACGCATCCGGGCCATCAACGAGGCCTACCGCCTGCTGATGGATTTTTGCGCCAACTACCGTTTCTGCTTCTCGCAAGAGGAGTTTTACGAACAGAACCCAGAAGAACGCCTGCGTCAGCAATTCGCCCAGGATCCGGTATGGGGCGGGTGAAACCTCAGCTCATCAACTCGAACAGCTCGGTTTCATCATTAAAATTGTAGATTTCGCCGGTTTCGATAATGTAGTGCCAGCCATAGATACTCAGCTTCCCCTCCCGGTATTTTTCCGCAACATAGGGATAGGTCAGCAGGTTTTTCATCTGCACCAGGACATTGACCTGTTCGGTGAGCCATTCGCGCTCTTCGGGAGAATCGTCCGTCATCAGGCGATCGACCCGCCCCTTGACCTCTTTCGACACTTCCAGCCATTTGCGCACATGGGGCAGATAATCGAGTTTCTCCGGCGGCAGATTCATAGCCGAACAGCCGCCGCAATTGGAATGCCCACAGATGACAATGGTATCGACCTCAAGAGCCTGCACCGCATACTCGATAGCCGAGGTGGTGGAGACATATTCTTCGGTCTTGCGGTAAGGCGGGACGATATTAGCCACGTTGCGGACGATGAATAGTTCGCCAGGGTCGGTCTGGGTAATCATGCTGGGCACCACCCGGGAGTCGGAACAGCCGATGAAGAGGGTGTGGGGCTTCTGCTGGCGACCGAGCTCCTTAAATAGCTCGCGATGACTCTCGAAATCCGCTTCCCTGAATTTCATGTAGCCCTTAAACAGTCTATCCATTACCGCCTTCCTCTCGACACCACCGACTCGATAATTTTACTCTAAGCAAAATAGTCCTGCTTTCAACCCAAAAAGCAGCGAAAAACAAAAAAACTATTTTACTCCGACTAAACGGCGAAAATAGTGGCAAAAAATCTTGATGTCAAGCGGAATTGGAGTGAAGCTCAAGCAGGAAGGCCAAGAAATGTCAGGGCGGACTCGAGGGTACGGTTGACTACCTGCTCCCATTTTATCCCAGCCGCAGCCAATGCCCCCAGAGCATCGTCGAATTCTCCAACCCCCTGCGCAATATGGGCATCACTGCCAACCGTCACCGGCGCGCCCAGTTCGGCACAGAGGCGGATGATCTCCCGACAGTTGCCGTCGCTCCCCCTACGACTGATAAAAAAGGAGGAGTTGTTGATCTCCAGGGCGGTACCGGTGGCGGCACCCTTTTCCACCACGGCCCGGTAATCAAGGGGAAAGTTGGGGTTGCCCGGATGGGCAATGACCTTGACTTTCGGGTTGTCCATCAGGGCCAGCACCGCCCTGGTGTTCTCGTCGCGGCCACGCTCATCGAAGCCGCAGTCTTCGTGGAACCCGGCCATCACCAGGTCGAGCCGGTCGAGCAGCACATCTTCGAGGTCGAGCTGGCCGATGCCAAGAATATTTGCCTCGATGCCGCGCAGCACGCGCACCCCATGCAGATACTCGGGGACGAAGCGCAGGGCGGCAAAATGATAGGGATGCGGCCCGCCGGGAAGGCCAGGACCGTGGTCGGTCATCCCCACCATCTTCAGCCCCTTGCGGGCGGCCTCCTGAACGATTTCACCAAGAGTGCTGTAGGCATGGCCCGAAGCAACGGTATGCACATGCAGGTCGGCTTGCGGACTGAACGGGTACAACATACGGCTTCCCTTTCATCGAACGGCTTATCTGACTTCTGTAAAGTGTATACATAACACAATTCAAGGTTGAGGACTAGGGGGCGGCGACAAGAAAAGCGTAAAGGTCTTGTGAGCCGGGCCGGACCGTGATAACTTAATACTCTTGTTTAAAACTCGCACCTGAACAGGAAAACCATGCAGACCAGTGACGTTCTGCCCCAAGTCAGCCGGCCGTCCCGCTATCTCGGCGGCGAAATGGGGAGCATTCATAAAGACCCGAAATCGGTCGAGGTAACCCTTGCCCTGGCGTTCCCCGATGTCTATGAGGTGGGGATGAGCCACCTCGGCTTCGCCATCCTCTACCATGCCCTGAACCGCCTCGACTGGGTGGCCGCCGAGCGCGCTTACGCCCCTTGGCCGGACATGCAGGAGCACCTGCGCGAAACCGCCACCCCGCTGGCTTCGCTCGAATCGGAGCGGCCGCTGGGTCAATTCGACATCATCGGCTTCACCCTGCAGTACGAGTTGTCCTACAGCAACATCCTCGGCATGCTCGACCTGGCGGGCATCCCCCGCCGCCGCGACCGGCGCGACGAAGACGCACCGCTGATCATGGTGGGCGGCCCCTGCGCCTTCAATCCCGAACCGCTGGCCGACTTCATCGACTGCGCGGTAATCGGTGATGGCGAAGAAGCGGTGGTCGAAGTGGCCGAAGCAGTCCGCGCCGCAAAAAAGGCGGGCGAAACCCGACAGCAGTTGCTGGAGCGACTGACTGCCATCGAAGGGGTCTACGTGCCGGCCCTGTTCGCCGTCGACTATCAGGAAGACGGCCGTATTGCGGCGATCCGCCCGCTGAAGGACGACTACCCGAACGTGCGCCGGCGCTTCCTGGCCGACCTCGACGGCGCCCCCTACCCGACCCAGCCGATCATCCCCTTCATGAACACCGTGCACAACCGGGTGGCGGTGGAGATCGCCCGTGGCTGCACCCGCGGCTGCCGCTTCTGCCAGGCCGGCTACATCTACCGACCGGTGCGCGAGCGCAGTCCCGCCCGGATCGCCTCGATTATCGAGGAATCCCTCGACAACTCGGGATACGGGGAAGTCTCGCTCCTTTCCCTGTCGACCGGCGACTTCACCTGCATCGAGCCGCTGCTCAAGGAATTGATGGCGCGCTACGCTGACGAGAAGGTGGCTATTTCCTTCCCCAGCCTGCGAGTCGGTTCGCTGACCGAAGGGCTGATGGAGGAGATCAAGAAGGTCCGCAAAACCGGCTTCACCCTGGCCCCGGAAGCGGGGACCGACCGCCTGCGCCAGGTCATCAACAAGGGGATTACCGAAGAAGACCTGCTGACATCTACCCACACCGCCTACACCCTCGGTTGGCGGGTCATCAAGCTCTACTTCATGATGGGCCTGCCAACGGAAACCGACGAAGACCTCGACGCCATCGTCGAACTGGCGGCCAAGGTCAAGCGCAGCGGCAAGGGAACCGAAGGAGGCAACGACGTCAACGTTTCAGTGTCGACCTTCGTCCCCAAGGCCCACACCCCCTTTCAATGGGAAGCGCAGATCGGCATCGACGAGACCCTGCAGAAACAGAATCTTCTCCGTGACGGGCTGCGCCGAAAAAAACTGCGGCTCAAATGGCACACGGCTCAGCTCTCCTTCATGGAAGGGGTCTTCGCTCGCGGCGACCGCCGCCTTGGCGCCTTGCTAGAAAAGGCGGTCGACCTCGGCTGCCGCTTCGACGGCTGGCATGAGCACTTCAACTTCGACCTCTGGATGGCCGCCCTCGAAGCCTGCGGCATCGACCCGGACTGGTATCTGCGGCAACGGGACGAGCAGGAAATCCTCCCCTGGGACCACATTGATTGCGGCATTCCCAAGGCTTTTTTCGCCGCCGAGCGCCAGCGCTCGATCC
>JAQYWA010000460.1 GCA_030145265.1 Desulfuromonas sp.
GCATGCTCTATATCGCCGACCGCGACGCAAACACCCTTGCGGTGATGGATCTGTCGGGAGAGCGGATAAAAGCGGTCGTCCCCCTGGGGGGATCTCCTTCGTCTGTGGCCGTGCTGGATTGAGCTCCGTTTATCAGGGGGGTATGTCCCCTCCTGCGGCCTGGCCCCTTTGCCCATCAGGGTGCCGTGAGAGGGTATAACCCCGCAACCAGGGTTGCGCCGCGTTAGTCGGGATGAGGCTGTTTTTTTAGTCTGATTCGGTACAAATAGGCAAATAGTTGGAAATTATGTGTTAAAATGTAAATAATTCATTAATGAGATCATGTAGCTGTTGACAAATTTTCTGGGTTAAATTTATAGTAAAGGTGATCGTATCAAACGATCGAACTGGCCGGGGGGGCTAGCGGGGGCGGTTCATATCACAGGGGTTTAGAACCTTTGTTCTGGGGCCATGGCGTCAGGTAAATCCGTCTACCGCATATTCGCCACCCTACCCGCCTGACCAAATGACCAATGCTCTTATGAAAATCGAGTTGGTTGACGCGGTATGAAGCCCACCTCTCCACGTGCGTTTGGGGTCTGCGTCAGGTGTCATTTTGCTGAGAAAGGAGGATCTTTCGAGCACAGGCATTTGTAGCAATACTCCATGTCGGGTCGCCTGCCACGGTATATGACCCGAAAAGCTCTGCAGCCCAGTTGTTGCAGGCTATGCACTCTGTCCGTGAGGGCTAAATGAAAAAGATGTTGAGGATGGCTGCCAGGTCCTGCGGGGTCTGGAGGTTAGGATGTGTGTATCTGCCGGCCCTGCTGATCGTTCTATCTGGGCAGCTCGTTTGGGGGAAGGTGACGGGTCCCTGTGTCAACTGCCACACCATGCACAACAGTCAGAATGGCAGCAGCGTTGTCGATGTCGACATCGGTATCCAGCCGGCGCTGACCACCACCGACTGCGTCGGCTGTCATTCAAACGATACGGCGACGATCAAAGACTTGGGCGGTGGCTCGCGAGTCCCCATCGTCTACACCACCAGCGAACCGAGCCTGACGCCTGGCGCGGAAAATTCAATGCTGGCCGGGGGCAATTTTTACTGGGTGGTTGGGGACCAGACCAAGGGACACAATGTCTACGGCATTTCGCCAGAGGCTGACAGTGTTTTGACCAAAGCGCCCGGCGGAATGGCCGGCGGGGGAGGGAGTAGCCCCTGCCATGACTGTCACGGGAGCCTGGCCACTCCCAAAAGCGGTTGCAAGGGGTGTCATCTCCCCGCCCACCATGCCGACGACTCGGGAGTGGTGGTCGACGCCGAACATGGATCGTACCGTTTTCTCGGCGATATCATGGCGGCGGAAAATCCGGGTGGACCGGCGCCCGGTGGGCCTTACGGGCTCAAGGGAATAGAAGACCCGGACTGGGAACAGACCGTTTCCAGTAGTGACCACAACGTTTATTCGGGAACGACAGACCTTTATCAGCAGAGTTTAGGCGCGCCGCCCATCGTCGACACCATCGGCCAGATGTGCGCCGGCTGCCACGGTGACTTTCATGATGCGATGAATACCGGTCAGGACGGTGGCGGAAACAGCGTGAGCGGAGCCTGGATCCGCCATCCGTCGGATGTGATAATTCCGGACTCCGGCGAATATGCCTTTTATACCGAGTACAATCCGCTGGCCCCGGTCGCCAAAGTAGGGATCGATGCCGGCATGGAAAATGCACCAACAGTAACACCGGGAACAGACGTGGTCACCTGCATCTCCTGCCACCGGCCACACGGTTCGCCTTACCCCGACATGCTGCGCTGGAACTACGACAGTTGTCAGGCGGGGGCCGAGTCCAACGAGTGCGGGTGCTTTGTCTGTCACACCAAAAAAGATGATTAA
>JAQYWA010000461.1 GCA_030145265.1 Desulfuromonas sp.
GGGGCTTTTTTTATCCGAAAGTCAAAATCGGTCTCTCGCCCACTCCTTGCAGTCGCTCGAGTACGCAGAGATCACA
This sequence comes from Desulfuromonas sp., assembly GCA_030145265.1. GTDB lineage: Bacteria > Desulfobacterota > Desulfuromonadia > Desulfuromonadales > Trichloromonadaceae > Trichloromonas. The sequence continues at coordinate 77 of JAQYWA010000461.1, forward strand.
GAGAAAGCTTAAGGCAAAGATTCTGATTCACCTCTGCGTTCTCTGCGTGCTCTAGTGAGCACAGCGAACGGGCGAGAGGCGATTTTGACTTGAGGTTAGAGAAGGGATGCGAGAGTCGAGTCAGCGCTTGAGTTGGTATTTGCGGACCAGCGCGTTGTGTTCGGCGAGGGTCTTGGAAAAGGCGTGGGTGCCGTCGCCGCGGGCGACGAAATAGATGTAATCGGTGGCGGCGGGAAAGGCGGCTGCGCGCAAGGCGTCCTCCCCCGGGTTGGCGATGGGGCCGGCCGGCAGGCCGCGCAGCTGGTAGGTGTTGTAGGGGGTTGCCGTCTTCAGGTGCTTGCGGGTCAGGTTGCCGTCGAAGTTGTCGATGCCGTAGATCACCGTCGGATCGGCTTGAAGGGGGATGCCCTTGCGCAGGCGGTTGTGAAAGGCTGAGGCGATCAGCGGCATTTCGGAGCTAGTGCCGGCCTCTTTCTGGATGATCGAGGCGAGAATTACCAGCTGGTGGCGGTCCAGGTTATGCTGCTTCGCCCCGGCTGCGATCTCCGGCGTCAGTCGCCGGTTGAACTCGCGGACCATGGCCTGAATCAGTTTCTCTTCGGTCATGTCGCCGGTCATCAGGTAGGTTTCGGGGAACAGGTAGCCTTCCAGGGTCGTTCCGCCGGTCCCCAGTTGCCGGCAGAAGGCAGGGTCTTTCGCCAGGGCGATAAAGACCCCCGTCTTGCCGCGCCCTTCAGTTTCGAGCCGGCCGGCGATTTCACGCAGGGTCAGCCCCTCCGGCACAGTGAAGCGGTAGCGGATCACGTCGCCGGCAACCAGGCGCGCCAGCACGGTGTCGGGGGTGGCGGCTTGGTCGAAGCTGTATTCGCCAGCCTTGACCCGGCCGGCAGCCTCGCGCCAGCGGGCCAGCAATTTCAGCATTTCGGCGTCGGCGACGACCCCCCGGGTTTCCAGGGTACGGGCGATTTTGGCAAAGGAGGTGCCGGAAGCGATGTGGACGATCTGCGGGGCAGGGGGGGCGACCGGTTGTTTCATGAACCAGGCAAAGCGCAGTACCGGCACGGCCATGGCGACTCCCAGGGCAGCCAGGACGAGGGCGATCAGCAGGTTGCGGCGGTTCATGGCAGGCTCCGGAAGTTGCTGAATGGGGTCAAATTCAGGCCTTAAACTTGCTCTCGGTGCCGTTTCTCAGACGCTCGATGTTGGCACGATGACGGATGATGACCATCCCGCCAATGAACAGGGTGGCCAGAAAGAGCGGAAAGGAGCCTTCAAAAAGCAGCACCAGAAAGGGGATGAGGGCGGCGGCGATGATCGAGCCGAGGGAGATGTAGCGCCATTTCCACAGCAGGGCGACGAACACAATCAGGGCGATCAGCACCGATTTCGGCGACAGCACGATGAAGATGCCGAGAGCGGTGGCCACCCCCTTGCCTCCCCTGAAGCCGAGATAGACCGGGTAGAGGTGGCCGAGAAAGGTGGCGGCGGCGACGATGGCGACCTGGGTGATGGAGAAAGAGGCGATGTTGACGGCGACCAGGGTCGGAATCACCCCCTTGAGGGCGTCGCCAGCCAGGGTGGCGATGCCGAAGCCGCGGCCGGCTACCCGGTAGACGTTGGTGGCGCCGATGTTGCCGCTGCCGGCCTGCCGGATGTCTTCTTTGCCGCACAGGCGGGTAAGGACCACGCCGCAGGGGATGGCGCCGATCAGGTAGGCGAGGACGGTCAATATGATGAAGGTCACAGCAAAACTCCTGTGTTGAACGAAAAAAGCGGTCTCGGCCGCTTAGATGCTGGGGC
>JAQYWA010000053.1 GCA_030145265.1 Desulfuromonas sp.
GCGGCGGCGGCCATCTCGAAAGCCTCGGCAAAAGCTACCGTCCGGGAATCGTCAATGGAAAGTCCGGCCGCATAGGCGTGCCCGCCAAAGCCGAGCAAGTGCTCACGACATTGGGAGAGAGCATCGTAGAGGTGAAAGCCCCGGATTGAACGGGACGAACCCTTGCCTTGATCGCCATCGAGAGCAATCAGCACCGTCGGTCGATGGTAACGTTCAACCAGGCGGCTGGCAACAATACCGATCACCCCGGGATGCCAGCGCGAATCGGCCAACACGATTGAACGCTCGCCACCCTCACCCTTTTCCAGCCGCTCGATAACCTGTTCCAGGGTTTCCTTTTCGATGGCCTGGCGTTCACGATTGAGACCGTCGAGAAACTGGGCCGTTTCAGTCGCTTCGGCCAGCTGGGTATTCAGTAGCAGCTCGACACCAAGGGCAGCATCCTCGAGACGGCCAGCTGCATTGAGGCGTGGGGCCAACCTGAAACCGACCGTCCCGCAGTTCACCTTGTCGACAGCGGCAGCGGACTTCAATGCGCGGATGCCGGTCCGGGGTGTCTTGTCGAGCATTTGCAGACCGATCCGGGTCAGCAGACGATTGATCCCGGTCAGCGGGACCATATCGGCAATGGTACCGAGCGCCACCAGGTCAATGAGTCGGCGCAGGTCAAATTCGGCCTGATCAGCAAAACAGCCAGCGTCGCGCAGCGCCTTGCGCACCCCGATCAGCAAAAAGAAAGCCACCCCGACCCCGGCCAGGTCCTTGAAAGGAAATGGACAACCGGACTGATGGGGGTTGATGATGGCACAGGCCTCTGGCAGGGTCTCGGGGGGGTGGTGATGATCGGTGATAATCAGGTCGAGACCCAGCTCTTTAGCCAGTGCCGCTTCAGTCAGAGCCGAAACCCCGCAGTCGACCGACACCACCACCCTGACGCCGGTTGCGGCGGCCCCCTGAAGGGCCTCGGCGGAAAGACCATAGCCGTCCTTCAGCCGCAGGGGGATATGGTAGTCGACCTCGAATCCCAGATTCCGCAAACCTTCGACCAGCAACGCCGAGCCGGTAATGCCGTCGACATCGTAATCGCCGTGAACCTGGATTCTTTCCCGTTCCATGCGGGCTCGAACCAGGCGCTCGGCCGCCTGTTCCATGCCGAGCAGCAGATAAGGATCGGGCAACTCCGCCAACCGCCCTTTGATGAAGCCATGAGCGCTGTCAGGCGAATCGATACCGCGCAATAGCAATATCCGCGCAATCAGCGGAGCAACGCCAAGGGCCCTGGCCAGATCAACCTCGCGCCCGTCCAAAACAAGCGGATCACGAACAGCCCAGATTCTGCGGCTTACGGGTTCCATGAAATACCTGCCTTTTCAATTGGTGCCGTAAGGATGGGAGTAACCTGCACCGAGCCCAGATAACCAGTTCTGCGGCCATCAAAAAACAACGCTTCGATCGACGGGAGGTCTGTAGTTCCCCAGTAATTGCGAGGCATCGCCACGTCATCGGGAACTTCTTCGCCAAGCACGACGGCATAATCGCCGCTGCCGAGGATATTATTCGCCTCGATGTGGAAATCACGGGGAAAAGACGTGAAAAAAAAGGCCCGCCGATTGTCGATGATCTGGTTGCGACAGATCACCGGTGCCCCAAAATGAAACCGAATAGCGGTGCCATTGCGGCGCAGCAGGTTGTTTTCGATCAACATTTGGCTGGAAAAGAAACGGATGCCGACCAGGTTGTTCTCGAACAGGGATTCCTCGATGGATACCGTCGACTCCTGGCTGTGCACAGCGCTGTCCGCCTGAGTGAACCGGCAGAAGCGGAAGCTGGCCCCGGGGCTCTGCGACAGGTTGATCCCGCCCCAGCTGCCGGCCGGGGCAAGGGAATCAACATATTTAAAAGTGATCGGCGCCGTCGCCGTCCCCTCAGCAACCAGCTCTCCCTTGATGATCAATTCGCTCCCGGGGAAATTGGGGTGGGTGGTCAGCGGATCGCGTCCTTCGCTGGCCGGCAGGAAAACAACCTCGGTGCCGGGCGCGATGGTCAGGCGGGAGCCTTCAGCGAAAATCACGTCGCCGTCAAGGTAGACCTTGTCTTGCCAGTGCACGTCACCGAGCAGGGTTCCGGAAACTGGCGTCTGCGGTACAGCGCAGCCACACAGCCCTAAAACCAGACCGACAAGGATTCCCCGGTACAGAATGTTACGACACCTATCCACTGCCGGTCCCCTCCGATAAACAACAGGCCGGGAGTGGGCTCCCGGCCTGGCAGTGCGTTTCACGGCTGAAAAGATCCAGCCCCGGCCGAACCCTGTGCAACGGTATCTACTTGGCTGGAGCCAGGGTTGAAGCACCGTCGAGGGCGTCGAGTTCGCGACGGATGTTGTCGGACCCAGGTCCGCTGGGGTTGATCTGCAGGTAGCGGGTCCACACTTCGCGGGCCCGGTTGACATCCTGAAGATCGTAGCGGTAAACCACCCCCAGGTTGAACAGGCTCTGATGGTGGGCGGGATTCAGTTCGTTGGCCTTGATGAAATTTTCTTCGGCACGGTCGAACCAGCCGAGGCGGCGGAACATGACCCCCTGATCGGTGAGCAAATCGGGATCGTCAGGATTGATTTCCAGGGCCTTGTTGTAAGCCTCGATGGCTTTGATCGGCTGGCTGGTATCGAAATAAGCATGGCCAAGCTGGACCCAGGCCCCGCGGTTGCCGGGATCATTAGCGACCAGCTTTTCCATCAGCGCAATATCCTGCTGGAGATTCACCGCTGGCGCCGAAGACGTAGTACTCTGCGCCGGCCCGGGGCTTTTGCTCCCCTTGCTGACCAGGATGCCAATCAAGACGCCGACGATCAAGGCGACTGCGATAAAAAACAGGCTCTCTTTTTTCATGCAGCGTCTCCTTTGACCGCAGTTTTGGTTCCCTTGTCCACTTTACGCTCATCCCAGAAAATCAGCAGCGGGCTGGCGACAAAGACCGACGAATAGGTACCGATCAGAATACCGATCAGCAGGGCAAAAGCAAAGGTGTGGATAACTCCACCGCCGAACAGGAACAAGGCGCCCACCACCAGCAGGGTGGTGCCGGAAGTCAGGAAAGTGCGGGACAGGGTTTCATTGATGCTGCGATTAATAATTTTGGGCAGACCGTCTTTACCGTGCTTGCCCATGTTTTCACGGATGCGGTCGTAGACGATAATGGTGTCGTTCAGCGAATAACCGATAATCGCCAGAAACGCCGCAATGACCGGCAGGTCAATCTCCTGGTTGAATAGGGAAAAAGCACCGAGGGTGATCAGCACGTCATGAACCAACGCGAGGATGGCACCGACAGCGAAGCGGAATTCGAATCGCCAGGTAACATAAACCAGAATCCCGATCATGGCGTAAAGAATGGCCATCAATCCCTTTTCCCGCAGATCTTTGCCGACCTGGGGACCGACCATCTCGGCCCGCCGCACTTCGACGGTCCCGGCACCATACTTGGTTTCGAGGGCCGTAGCGATCGTCCGAGACAGGCTTTCCAGCTCAGCACTGGTATTCTGGGCCCGGATCAGGAATTCATCGGCATCTTCACCGAACTGCTGAACAACGAGGCTGCCGAGTTCCAGCCCCTGCAGGGCCTCCTTGATTTCAACCGCTTTAGTGGTTTGAGTGAATTTGACCTGCACCAACGTTCCGCCGGCGAAATCGATACCATAATTGGGGCCACCCTTGACCAGCAGGGAAAGCAGGCCGATCACGATGAGCGCCGCCGAAAACATGACCGCAATGGTTTTCTTGCCGACGAAGTCGATATTGATATTAGGTTTGATAAGCTCCATCGTGGTCCCCTTATATGCTCAGCCGCTTGATCTGGCGACGCTCCAGGAATAAATCATAAATCACCCGAGACACAAAAATCGCGGTAAAGAGCGAAGCCATGATCCCCACTGAGAGGGTGACGGCAAAGCCCTTGACCGGGCCTGTACCGAATTGGAACAGGACCAGAGCCGCAATCAGGGTGGTCACGTTGGCGTCGATAATGGTCAGAAACGCCTTGCTGTATCCGGCGTCGATCGCGTTGCGAACCGTCTTGCCGAGCCGCAATTCCTCGCGAATCCTTTCAAAAATAAGGACATTAGCATCAACCGCCATACCAATGGTCAGCACGATGCCGGCAATCCCAGGCAGAGTCAGGGTCGCCTTGAACAGGGACAACACCGCCATGATGAAGAAAACATTCAGGATCAGCACGGTATTGGCGATCAGGCCTGAGAGGTTGTAATAAACCGCCATGGCCAGGATCACCAGCAGACCGCCGACCAGAATGGAGACAATGCCCTGGTTGATCGAATCGCGTCCCAGGGACGGTCCGACGGTGCGGTTTTCGAGGATCTTGACCGGCGCCGGCAGCGACCCGGCCCGCAGCACGATTGCCAGGTCGGTCGCTTCCTGCTCGTTGAACGAACCGCTGATCTGGGCACTGCCACCAGAGATACGCTCGCGAATCACCGGGGCCGAGTAAACCGTGTCGTCGAGAACAATCGCCATGCGCTTGCCGACGTTGGCCGCAGTAATCTGATCGAAGCGCTTGGCTCCGACCGAGTTGAAATCGATGGCGACGTAAGGCTCATTGAAGCGGGTATCGATACGCACCTGGGCGTCGGACAGCAAGTCTCCGGTCAGGGCGGTTTTTGCATAAACCACCAACGGGCTTTCAGTCGTCTCGCCGCTCTGTCGATTGACATTTTTTTCGTAAAGAAGCTCAGTGCCCGGCGGAAGAATCCCCTTGACGGCATCCTCCGGATTGACGTCCTCGGCCACCATCTTGAACTCGAGACGAGCGGTCTTGCCAAGCAGGGCAATGGCCCGGTCCGGATCCTTGACTCCGGGTAGCTGAATCAGGATGCGGTTATCGCTCTGCAGTTGCAGAGTCGGCTCGCTGACACCGAACTGGTCAACCCGGTTGCGCAGCGTTTCCAGGGCCTGCCGGATGGCGTAGTCCTTGATGCTGGCCACCTCCTGATTGCTGAGGCGGAAATTCTTTTGAATATAGCCGCCTTCATCGGTCAGGGTCAGTGGCTCGAGATTCGGGAAATTATCCTTCATCAGGGTATCGACCTGGGTGCCGGCCTGGGTGTCATATACGGTGATTGACAGGCGCTCGCCAGGCAGCCGCTCGACGCGCTTGAAAATGACATCCTCTTCGTTCAGCAGGCTCTCGACCTGATCAAGGGAGCTATCCAGCCGGCTCTCCACCGCCTTGTCCACATCCACACCGAGAACCAGGTGCATGCCGCCCTGCAGGTCAAGACCCAGGTGGATCGGATCAAAAGCCCCGGTCCACCAGCCGGGCAAACTGTCGGCAATAAAAGTTGGAGCCAGAGAAATCAATGAAAGAAGGAGGCAGAGAAAAACCAGCCCCCCCCGTAACTTGAGGCTTTTGGACATGGCAGAAAAAATCTCCTTTCGGCTTGCTGACGAAACCACACTGCGGTTTACTCGGCCTTACCGGGCAATACAACAGGGAGTTACTGCTCCTGCCGGGTTCCCACGACAGAAGAGCGACTGACCTTGATCTTGACGCCGGTAGCCACTTCGACCATGACAACCGTATCCTGCAGTGCGGCAACCTTACCGTGCAGACCGCCAGCGGTCACCACCTGGTCACCAATCTTGAGACCTTCGATCAGCTGCTTGTGCTGCTTGGCACGTTTCTGCTGGGGGCGAATCAGTAAAAAATAGAAGATCGCGAACATCACGACCAGCATGATAATGCCTTCATAACCGGGGCTGCCGCCCTGCTGTCCTGCGGAATTACCAGCCATTGCGTATGCTTCAGAAATCATCGAAAATTCTCCTTGAATAGATGCTCTGCATCAGTTGAAAGGGTTTCGGAAACCGGCCTGCGCTCAGTTTCCTCGATCGGCCTGGCGTTTATCGTAAAAGTTTTTTCGAAACGATTCGAATTCTCCCACCTCGATAGCGCTGCGCATCGAAGCCATCAGCTGCTGATAATAGTGCAGATTGTGATGCGTATTCAACATGGATGATAGAATTTCATTACTTTGGTACAAGTGGCGCAAATAAGCCCGGCTGTAATTACGACAGACGTAGCAGGAACATTCCGGGTCGAGCGGCCCCGCATCGTCCAAATAACGGGCCTGTTTGATGCTGACCTTGCCAAAACTGGTGAACATCACGCCGTTGCGGGCATTGCGCGTCGGCATGACACAATCGAACATATCGACCCCGCGCCGAACTCCCTCAACCAGGTTCTCCGGCGTCCCCACCCCCATCACGTAGCGGGGTTTGTCCTTCGGCAGCAGCGGCATGGTCCAGTCCATTACCTCGTACATCAGTTCGGCCGACTCACCGACGGAAAGTCCGCCAACGGCATAGCCCTCGAAACCGATTTCGCGCAGGTCGGCGATGCTCTTCGCTCGCAGATCCTGATGCATGCCCCCCTGAACGATGCCGAACAGGGCCGCGCCGTCATCGACCTGGCGGGCCTGGCGGCAACGGCGAGCCCAACGACTGGAGCGTTCGGTGGACGCGGCCACATAGTCGCGACTCGACGGATAGGGGATGCACTCATCAAAGGCCATGATGATGTCCGCCCCCAGCGCCTCCTGAATAGCAATCGACGACTCGGGCGTCAGCACATGACTCGAGCCATCCAAGTGGGACTGAAACCGCACTCCATCCTCGTCGATCTTGCGCAGAGCACCGAGGCTGAAGACCTGAAACCCGCCGCTATCGGTGAGAATCGGTCGATCCCAGTTCATGAACGCGTGCAGCCCACCAAGCTGTCGAACCCGTTCGTGACCGGGACGAAGAAACAGATGGTAGGTATTGGCCAGAATAATTTGCGCCCCGATCTCCTTGAGGGTTTCGGGATACATGGCCTTTACCGTCCCCTGGGTTCCCACGGGCATGAATACCGGCGTTTCAATGATTCCACGCCGGGTATGCACCCGTCCGCGACGGGCCCGGGACCCGACATCCTCATTTAAAAGATCAAAACTGAACTTCTTCAAAGTAATACTAACTCACCGTGGCAAATATCAAAACCCGAAAGCTAAAGGATCAGCATGCAGTCGCCGTAGCTGAAAAAACGAAAATGCTCCCGAACCGCCTGGCGATAGGCTTCGAGAACAAAGTCCCTGCCGGCGAATGCGGACACCAACATCATCAGGGTCGATTTCGGCAGGTGAAAATTTGTGATCATGGCGTCGACGATCCGGAACTGGAACCCGGGGTAAATGAAAAGGTCGCTGCTCCCCTCCCCCGCCTCCAGGCAACCCGCTTCATTAACAGCATACTCGAGAGTCCTGGTGGTCGTCGTTCCCAGCGCGAACACCCGCCGACCCTCAGCTTTGGCTCCATTGACGGCATCAGCTGTCGACTTGGGAATATGAAAGGTCTCGGCATGCATCCGATGCTCAAGGATATTTTCGACGCGCACCGGCAGAAACGTCCCCAATCCGACATGCAGGGTCACCGGGCAGATCGACACCCCCCGGGCACGCAGTTGATCCAGGATATGCTCGGTAAAGTGCAGCCCGGCGGTAGGTGCGGCAACCGCACCGTTCGCCTTGGCGAACACCGTCTGGTAGCGCTCCCGGTCAACCTGACCATCCTCCCGCCGGATATACGGAGGCAGGGGGATCCGGCCAACCCGTTCGAGAGCCTCGGTAAAGTCGCCGCGGCAACAAAAACGGATATGCCGGTAAGGAGCCTCGCCCCCCGCCAGCACGGTCGCCTCGATTTCACCACCCAGCAGCAGGTGGGCGCCAGGTTTCGGCGTTTTCGAGCAACGGGTCAAACAGGCCCAGTCTTCTTCGTCGGATGCCAGGCGCCGCACCAGAAAGACCTCGATCCGGCCACCGCTTTCCTTTTCACCCAGAAGCCTGGCCGGAATCACCCGAGTGTCATTCAGAACCAGCAGGTCACCGGGCACGAAATAATCGAGAATATCGCGAAAAGCTTCGGCACGAATTTCTTTTTCCCGGCGCCTTATTACCATCAACCGGGAATCTTCGCGCGAGTCCGGCGGATACTGCGCGATCAGCGCCTCGGGAAGGTCAAAATCAAAATCATTCAGGTGCATTAGAGCCTATCGCAAAACCTCTCGAACCGAGAAAAACCGAGTTTATTTCAACCACAAACAGGGGGGTAAAGTCAAACCCTTTCGGCCCCCTAGCCGACCGCCAGATAAACCACCAGCAAACCGGCCAACATCAGCAACATCCCCAGGATACGCAACGAGGAGTCGGGGAGCACAGCCAATTGCCGCAGGGTCTTTTTTACCGTCTCAGGCGACAGAAACCAGGGGATGCCTTCAACAACCAGCACCACCCCGATGACCGAAAGCAGAAACTCCATGGAGTGCATCGTGGACAACCTGCCGTTTCAAGTTCATTGGCAACAAATTTGCAAGTTTGTGATAGCTTCAGGAGCGGCACATCTTAAAACCTTGCGCCCTAACAGTCAAGAACGGTTCGCAAAAATTGCACATACCGAAAAAATCGATTGCTTACAAGGGCATAAACCGCTTATTCTGAAACCTGAATTAATCAATGTGCGTCCACCAACAATTGGTCATTTGCATTAACGAGACAGGCATATCACTGACCGGGCCCTGCCGTTGCATATGCTTTCACCACCTCCGATACTTAACTTTCGCAGTTCCTGCCGTTCCTCGCAGGGCTAACCGGGGATTTTGATGAATTCTCTGAAAACCAAATTCCTTGGTCTCTCCACTATCATCGCCCTGATGGTCGTGGCCCTAACCGTCTGGCACCACCTAGTCACCCAGCGCGAAACCCTCAACCAGCTGGCCCAGCAGAACAGCCGGATTCTCGGCGACACGATTCGCAACAGCATCAGTACCTTCATGCGCAACGGTGAAAATGACCGGGTCGCGGAAATTCTCGAAGAAGTCCAGAAAGAACCCGCGCTGAAATTCGTGCAGATTTTTGACGAGACCGGACGCATCCTGCGCGCCGGAACCCCGGAAAGTGTCGGCGACCTGGTGTCGGCAATCGACCTGATCGCCTATCGTTCACAGCAGCTCTCCACCAAACACGATCACAACGGCGTCCTTTACCAGGCCCGTATTCTTCCCATTCACAACGAACCCGACTGTTACTCATGTCATGATAAATCCCAGCGGGTGCTTGGCATTCTCGGCATTCACGTTTCACTGGACGACCTGGTCAGCCTGCAGAGCCAGATCGGCGCCCGAACCATGACCTCGTCGCTGTTCATGCTCGGGTTCCTGATCCTGGCCATCACCGGGTTCGTTATCTATTACGTCGAAATCCCCATCCGCAATCTGGTCCAGGCAATGAATCATCTCGAACGCGGCGAATTCGATCAGGCTTCCGTCTCGATTACCACCTCCAGGGAGATGGCCCAGCTTTCCGACAAATTCAACCGGATGGTCGAACGACTCCGGAACCAGATCCATGAACTGGTCCGGCAGGAACGGGAAATCGCCATCAGCAAAGAAAATCTCACCCACCAGGAACAGATCCAGGAGATGAACCAGACCCTGGAGGAACG
>JAQYWA010000054.1 GCA_030145265.1 Desulfuromonas sp.
CGACGGGACAATCCCTTCATCGTTCTCAACTGCGCCGCCCTGTCCGAAGGGGTGCTCGAAAGCGAGCTGTTCGGACACGAGAAAGGGGCCTTCACCGGCGCCCTGGCCACCCGGAAGGGGCGCTTTGAGCTGGCTCACCAGGGAACCCTGTTCATCGACGAAGTCGGCGAGATGTCCCTGTCTGCCCAGGTCAAGCTGTTGCGGGTGATCCAGGAACACGAATTCGAGCGGGTCGGCGGAACCCGCACCATCTGTAGCGATGTGCGCCTGGTGGCCGCCACCAACAAGAATCTCGAAGACCAGGTGAAGAAGGGGGCCTTTCGGGAGGATCTCTTTTATCGGCTGAATGTCGTCAATATCGAACTCCCTCCGCTGCGCGAGCGGCGCGAGGACATCGAGCCGTTGGCCGCGCATTTTCTCATCAAGTATGTGCGGGAGACGGCGCGCCAGGTGTCTCAGATCTCGCCCCGGGCCCTGAGTTGTCTGCTGGCCTACGAATGGCCGGGCAACGTGCGCGAGCTGCAGAATGTGATGGAGCGCGCGGTGGTGCTGTGCAAGGGGGAGGTGATCACCCCGCGGGACCTCCCCCAGGGAATCCAGGGGCCGGAGCAGATCTGCCTCGAACTTCCTGAAAGCGGCGGCAGCCTGACCGAAATTCTCGAAGATCTCGAACGCCAGCTGATCGTCCAGACCTTGACCCGTGAGAAGGGATCGCAGACCCGGGCCGCCGAAATCCTCGGCATCAAGCGGACCACGCTGCGCTACAAAATGGAAAAATACCGGTTGCTCGATTGACTCCTACGCTTCCTTCCGAAATCCCTTGCCCGGTTTAACCTTTCTACGGTATGTAAATTGCTGTTGTCTCCCAGGTATGGTTTGTCACGTTTTTTCGGGTTGATTCTCGAACGGGAACGTTGAATGAAGTCATTTTTTGTTCTGACCTGTCTATTGCTGCTGTTTGTCGGCCAGGCCGTTGCCTGTTTCGGGCCGAAACTCTATCTCGGCGTCCCGGAAGGGGAGCGCGAAGCTGCGATAGCGGCTTTGACTTGTCTGTACATCAAGGAAAAAACCGGGGTTGAAACCGTTCAGGTTCCCGTTTCGGCGGATCAGGCTGTGACCGGAGTGTACGGGGAAACTCTGGACATGATTCTGGTCGCCGAGCCGGAGGCCGATCTCACGGTACTGCTGACGGTCCCTGGTGGGCCGTTGCTGCTCAGTGGCCGCCGGCCACTCGATGCCCTTCAGTTCACCACGGTGGTCCCCGCGCTGAAAAAACTCGGCAATCTTTTGACCGCAGAGTTCATGGACCGACTGATGACCTTGGTCGAGGCGGGAACTCCCCCTGTCGCCGCATCTCGCCAGCTGATGATGGAGCAGCGATGGATCTGAGCCTGAGACGCGGCTTGCTCTTTTTCTGCCTGTGGCTGCTGGTCGCCTGCGCGCCGCTGCCGCGCAATCCCAGTGCCGACAACCTCGCCCATATGCGCACCCTGTCCGGGGTTGTGGCTGGACAAAACGTGCTCGCTGGCGAGCTGTACATGCCGGGGGATGTGCGGGTTCCCGTCGGCAGCACCTTGCGGCTGCGCCCCGGGACCATCGTTTATGTGCAGCCGGCCGAAGGTACCAAGATCGATCCAGAATACCTCTCCTCGGCAACCGAGCTGCTGGTTCGCGGCACCCTGCGGATCGAGGGGACGGCCCGCAGGCCGGTCCGCTTTATTCCCCTGTCGATTCCTGAAGAGGGAGAACCGGCCTGGGCCGGCATCACGCTGTACGACTCGGTGGGCAGTCGGATCGAGCATGCCCATATCGAACATGCCGAAACCGCCATTCTGACCATTGGCTCCTCCCCGGAAATCCGCGGCAATCAGCTGCGCTACAACCGCTACGGCATTATCGCCCAGCGGGCGAGCTCTCCCTTGATCGCCGATAATGTGGTAGAAAAAGGGGAGGGCGGAATTTTTTGCTGGCTTGGTTCGAGTCCGCAACTGGTCGGCAACCGGGTTGCCGACCATGTCGAGGAAGGTATCTTTGTCGATGTTTCCAGCCGCCCGCTTTTGCAGGGCAACCAGGTAACCGGCAACGATCTCGGCCTGGTGCTGTATGATCGCAAGCTGGCCGGGGATCTCTCCGGCGTGATCGGCAACCGCGAGGATCTGCGTCTGTTGAACCTTGACCGGGGAGAGCGGCCATGAGCCGGCTGGTTCTGCTGGCGTTGCTGCTCTGCTGCTGGCCGGTGGCCGAATCCCGGGCTGATACCGACTATCGCGGCGAGCAGAGTCTGTGGCAGGATGCCGTCTGGAGCGGCCGGGTGCTGGTAGACGGAATTCTGACAATCCCCGCCGGGGTGACGCTGGAAATACGTCCGGGAACCGAGGTGCGCTTTACCCGCCGTGATACCAACGGCGACGGCATCGGTGAGAACGAGATGTTTATCCAGGGCGTGCTCAAGGTGCTCGGCACGGCCGAACAGCCGGTGCGCTTCACCAGTGCGGAGGCTGACCCGATTCCCGGTGACTGGGGTGCGATCAACATGATGGTCACGGAGGAGGCAAACCTTCTCGAACACTGCCTGGTTGAATACGGCTACCGTGGTTTTCACGCCCACTTCGCCAGCGCCTCGCTGAAAAACTCTGTCTTTACCCGCAATCTGCGCGGTCTGCAGTTTCAGGAATCGACTGTTGTCATGGACGGCTGCCTGGTTGAAAACAATTTCAACGGTATGCAGTTTCGCAATTCGGAGGTGCGCCTCAGCGCGACCCGGGTGCTGGATAATCATTGGGGCATCCGCTGCGTCTACAGCGAATTGACCATGCGCGACTGCCAGGTGACCGGCAATCTGGTCAACGGCGTTAACCTGCGCGATTCCAATCTTGACGCCGAGACCCTGCTGGTTGCGGGCAACCGCAAGGGGATTTACCTTCAGCGTTCCCACGGCATCCTGCAAAAGAGCCGAATTCGCGACAACAGCGAACATGGCATCCTTCTTGAAGATTCAGATGTTGTGGTCGTCGGCAATTTGATTGTCGGCAACGGTCGGGCCGGTGTCCGCTGGCAGAATTCCCTGGGGAGACTGCGCGATAACCTGCTGGCCGGCAACGGAGAATATGCCTTGGTCAACGAAGGCGAGGGCACGGTCGATGCCCGTTCCAACTGGTGGGGGACAACCGAGGCAACGGCCCTGGCCACGGCCATTCGCGACGGCGACGATATCGCCGGCAGGGGGCTGGTTGACGCCGGACAACCTCTGACCGTTCCGCCATCACCACCATCGGCAACCTTGCAGTGAACCCAATATCCTGTAGAAATGAATTGAACATGAAGCGTTTTTTTCTTGTGCTCCTGTTGCCTGTTGTCGCGTCGGTCTTGTTTTTGGCTGGGTGCGACCAGGTCAAAGAACGCCCGGTGCTGCGCATCGGTTATATGAATTGCAACAGTGAGCAGGAAACCATGCAGCGGTTTAGCCCTATATCCCGCTACCTCTCGGAAAAGGTCGGAGTGACGTTCGAGTCGGTTCCGGTTGACACTCATGAATTCGAAGAACGCTTCCAGGCCGGAGAGTTTGCGCTGACCCACACCAACTCCCTGCTGTACATTGTGCTTAAAGAGGATGCCGGGCTTAAGCTGCTGGCGGCCGACAAGCGCGGACATTACGGTTCGCGCACCGCCGGCACCCTGATCGCCCGCAAGGACAGCGGCATCGAGACGCTGGAGGATATCCGCGGCAAGCGCCTGGTGTTCGGACCGGTGATGGCCCCCACCGGCTACCTGGCCCAATACGACCTGATGTTGCAGGCGGGTATCGATCCCGAGCGGGATCTGGGCTACTACGCCATTCCTTCCGGTTCCTTCAAACACGAAAAGCTGATCTATGGCGTCTATTTCGGCGATTTCGATGTCGCTGCCGCGCCGGCTCTCGATCTCGAGTTGATGACCCGGGATGGGAAAATCACGGCCGACGATTTCGTGATTCTGGCACAGAGTCAGGTCATCCCATATTGCACGTTCGGCGCCGCTCCCGATCTCGACCCGGAGATTTTTGCCAAGGTTAAGCAGGCTCTGCTGGAGTTGACTCCCGCAGATACCGTCGAGATTGACGGCGAGCGGATCAAGGTGCTCAAGTCGGCCTGGGTCGACGGCTTTGAAGAGCTGCTCGACAGCGATTACGACCCGATCCGGGAAATGGCGCGACGGGTCAACATGCCCCCTTACCAGACTTATTGAACTGATGCTGAAGTTATCACTGACCAGCTTGCTCTGGACGCTTCTGATTGTCGCGACTGCGGCGATGGCCACTCTGCTGCTGGATGCTTCCGGAGAGGACACGCAACTGCGCCCCGCCTCTTTTAATAAAGCGATGGAGCGGGATCTGGCGTTCCAGGCCCGGGCGGCCTTTCTGCAGAAAATCTACGCTCCGGTCGAGGCCCAGCTCAAGGCCGGCAACCCGCAGTCCGCCCTGCTTAAACTTGATGAAGTGGGCCGCAACTATCCGGGGGAAGCCCATGGGTTCATCCTGCGCGGTGAAATCCTGCGCGGCATGGGGGTCCTTGACCAGGCCATCGCCAATTATGTACGGGCCCTCAAACTTGACGGCGATTACCTGGAGGAGGCCGGGCCTCTGTCGCGGCGGACGGAAATCCGTCAGCTGGTGGATCAGGGTCTGAGCGAACTGACTCCCCGGGCTCGGTCCAATCCGGACAACCGGTCGCTGGCGACAACGATCAGGGAATTGCATTACCTGCAGAGCCGTCTGGCCGGGGGATGTGAATAAACGGTATGAATTTTCGCGATCGACATCTCTGGATCGTCATCCTGGCCGGTCTGTCGCTTGGAGCCCTCGGCGTACTCCTTTCGGTCTGGGGCAACCCGCAGAATTCGGGTATCTGCGTCTCCTGTTTTCTCGAAAACAGCGCCGGCGCTCTCGGCCTGCATGACAATCCGCGTATGCAATACCTGCGGCCGGAATTGATCGGTTTCGTGCTCGGTTCCATGGGCTGTTCCGCCCTGTTCCGCGAGTTTCGTTCCCGTGGCGGCAGCGCCCCGCTGCTCCGCCTCTTTTCAGGGGTTTTCCTGATGGTCGGCTGTGCGGTTTTCATCGGCTGTCCGATCAAGTTGTTTCTTCGCCTGACCGCTGGAGACCTGACCGCGGTGGCCGGTGTGTTCGGCTTGGTCGGTGGGGTCTGGGCCGGCCTGAAAACCATGGCCCGGGGGGTTCAGCTGACCCCCGCCCAGGCGCAGAAGGGGAGTGGCCTCCTGATTCCCGGGCTGTTCGCCTTGCTGCTGGTTTTCCTCGTTACCCGACCCGTTTTTCTGCTCTTTTCCGCCAGCGGCAGCGCCACGCAGCATGCGCCCTGGTTGCTGGCCCTGGCTGCCGGTTTGGGTCTCGGCGCCCTGGCCCAGCGCAGTCGCCTGTGCGTCACCGGTGGGGTGCGCGACACCCTGCTGCTGGGACACCGTTCGCCGCTCCTCTATGGTTTGCTCGCCTTCGTGCTGAGCGCCGTGGTTTTCAATCTGGTCACCGGACGCTTCAACCTGGCCCTTTACGGGCAGCCGGGGGCGCATCTTAACCACTTGTGGAGCTTTCTCGGGATGGCCCTGGTCGGCTGGCTTTCGGTGCTGATCGGCGGTTGTCCGTTCCGGCAGCTGGTCAAGGCCGGCGAGGGGGATGCCGATGCCGGCCTGGTTGCCGTCGGCATGCTGATCGGCGCAGCCCTGGTGCAAAGCTGGGGGATTGCCGCGACGGCAGCCGGAGTGCCGCTGTACGGCAAGGTCGCCGTTCTGGCCGGGTTCATTTTCGTGTTCGGGCTGAGTTTGGTTCAACGGGAGCAGGTTTGTGGCTAGTAGTTTTGATCCGGAAACTCTGGGTGGAAAGATTACGCAAGGAAGGAACCGCTTGTTGAAGAAACTGTTACGCAATCCCGATATCGTCTGGCGAGTGGAAAAACGTCGCGAGGCGGAAATTGTCAAAGCCCTTGAGGCAGGCGAGGATGTCTCCGATAAGGGGAGCGTTATCCTGATCATCTCCGGCATGATGCACCAGCTCAACCTGGTCGGCGGCAAGATCTGGAGTCTCTGCGACGGCCAGCGCTCGCTCGGCGACCTGATCGAAGCCCTGGCCGTCGAATTCGAGGTCGAGCGGGACGAACTGGCTGAAGATGTCGAAGGTTTTGTTGACGATCTGCTGCAGAGAGGGTGGTTGAAGCATGGCTGATGCGGTAACCGAGCTGTTTTCAGCTCCACTGACTTTTAACTGGACCCTGTCTTTTCGCTGCAACTTCAGCTGTTCCCATTGCTACAGCCGGGACGAACAGGCGGAAGAACTACCGACCGCGGATATCCTGCGGATCATCGATATTCTGGCTGAAAAGCAGGTGCCTTTCATCAATTTCGGCGGCGGTGAACCGCTGATTCGTGACGATCTTTTCGAGATTGCCGATTATGCCACCGGCAAGGGGCTCAACGTTTCGATGAACTCCAACGGCTGGCTGGTTGATACAGCTGCCGCAAATCGCCTGCGGGCCTGCGGGTTCAAGAGTGTGGGGATCAGCATCGACAGCGCCGAAGCGGCATTGCATGATGATTTCCGCAATATGCCAGGTTCCTTTGACCGGGCCGTCGCGGCCCTGGATCATCTGCGTCGGGCCGGCGTCCGCACCACCATGAGCTCGGTCATTTCCCGAATTAATTATCGCAATTTTCGTGACCTGCTTGATCTGGCCAGGGCTCACGGGGTCGCTCAGGTCTATCTGCACAATTTCAAGTGCAGCGGTCGCGGGTTAAAAAATCGCGAGGATCTTGACCTCTCTCCCGAAGAATGGAAGGCGTTTTACGTTGAGGCGCTGCAGGTCAAGCAAGAGACCACAGATCTGTTGATTTCTTTCGATGATCCGGTGATTTCTTCCTTGCCGGGGTATGATGAGAAAAGTTTGGTCAGCGGAAGCAGTTGTGGTAAACTTTCGTTGCACATGCGACCCAACGGAGACATCACTCCTTGCGGATTTATCCCTCTGGTGGTAGGGAATATCCTCAAGGACGATTTCGATACCCTGTGGTATGATTCTCCAATCCTGAAGAAAATGCGCAACAAAGAGGCTTCAGGCAAGTGTATGGATTGCGGTGCCTTTGAAAAATGTCTGGGCGGTTGTACTGCCCGTGCCTTTGCCGTTACCGGAGAATTCAACCAGCCCGATCCGCATTGCTGGAAATAATACAGGTCCGGCCTGTCGCCGTAGTCGGAAAGCATCGTTAAAATATTTCATTTAGCAGTTCACTCGATATTTTCAAAGGAGGTGAGGCGTATGAAAAAGTATATGAAGCCCCGGGTGGTCGGTTCCTCGAACGTCCATCCCTGCTAAGTACAACGTTCCGCCGGGGGCAGCGCTGCTGCCCCCTTTTTTTTAGCCTGTTGCGGATGCCGGTATCGCGGCACCTGTCATTTTGACCATCGACCAATGACCATTGACCTGCTTGATACCCCCTTGAGAATTTCCTGGCGCCTGTCTCCCGAAGGACCGCTCACCGATCCTGACGCGCTGATCGTGGCCGATCGCCTGGTCGAGGCGGGTGTTTTTTACGTTACTCTCGAAGGACATCCCCTGGCCTGCCCGGCGATAAACGATATCCTGCGCATTTTTGCCGGAGGCGGCCTTCAGGTCATGCTGATCTGTGAAGGGACTGCCGCCGAGCTGAAATACTTACATCCCGGGCTGCCGGTGCGGCAGTTGTATCTCGACGTCGCCCCCTGTCTCGCCACTGACGATTTTACCTCTCTTTCGGGCCAGCTTGAATCGATCCGCAACCAGGGGTTTGATCCAGGCCTTCTGCTGGGTCCCCGTCATGACAATGTGGCAAAGATTCCAAGGCTTTTTGAGCTCTGCCGGGCACATCAGATCCCTAAAATTAAGTTGCCAAACGTCGGTATCGATGGTAGCGTCAAAACCCTTTCGGAGGCCGGGTTGGTTACCCCTGAAGACCTGCAGAGCCTGGGCCGAGAACTTGCTCCGGAGGCCACCTCGGGGCTGGAGCTAGAAGTGCATGACCTGTTTCTCTGGGAGTTGCTCTGCCCCGACCGTCAGGACAGCCGCAGCGAGTATGGCGGCTGTCAGGCCGCCAACAGTCTCGGCCACGTCGATGGCAGCGGAGATCTTTATCCCTGTTCGTCCTGGCCGGAAAAGCTCGGGTCGTTGCTTGATCATTCGGTCGAAGCACTCTGGGCGTCTCCTGCGCGACTGCGGATTCGCGAAGAAATAGCCGCGACGCCGGCGGGCTGCCGTGGCTGCCAAGATTTGTCGATCTGTTTCGGGGGGTGTCGGGGATTGGCGCGGACCTTCAACCGTCACCATGGAAGCCGTGATCCCATGTGTTCGGAACCCCGCGAGTAATCATACGGGACGCTGGCGTCTTCATCGCTTGCCCTTTCTTATCTTAATCTGATATTCTCATAAATACATGACCATCTACCTCGACAACGCTGCGACCACCTTCCCGAAGCCTGAATCGGTTTACCGTGCCGTAGATCAGGCCTTGCGCAGCGTCGGCGCCAATCCGGGCCGGGGTGGGCATCTGATGGGGCTGGAGGCCGCTCGCCTGATCTTCGAGGCCAGAGAAGTGCTGGCCGGTTTCTTCGGCATCCGCGACAGCGCCCGGATTGCTTTCACCGCCAATGCCACCGAAGCCATCAACCTGGCCTTGTTCGGCCTGTTGCAGCCGGGGGACCGGGTCGTGACCTCGACCATGGAACACAACGCGGTCACCCGTCCATTGCGGGCCCTGCAGGAGCAGGGGGTCGATATCGTCAAGGTGTCGGCGGATCACCAGGGTCGGATTGATCCGGCTGCAATCCGGGCGGCCTGTACCGAGAAGACCCGGTTGATGGTTCTGACCCACTGTTCCAACGTGTGCGGCACGCTGCAGCCGGTAGAAGAAATTGGCCCCTGGTGTCGGCAGCAGGGGATCGTTTTTATGCTCGATGCGGCCCAGAGCGCCGGCATCTTTCCCGTGGATGTCGAAGCGATGGGGATCGACCTGCTGGCGGTGCCCGGGCACAAAGGGCTGATGGGACCGCAGGGAACCGGCATGCTGTATGTGCACGAAGGTCTGCAGCTCAAACCGCTGATTTACGGCGGTACCGGCGGCAATTCCCACTCAGAATGGCCTCCCGAACAGATGCCGGAACGGTATGAAGCCGGGACTCTCAATACTCCCGGTATCGCTGGGCTGAAAGCGGCCGTCGAGTTTCTCGGCGAAACCGGACTCGATAAAATCCGGGCCCGTGAGGCCGATCTTCTCAGCCATCTGCTCGACGGGCTCAAGGGGATGTCGGGCCTAGAGCTGTATGGCCCGCTTGACCCAGGCGGGCACGGCGGCGCGCTCTCCATCAACCTGGCGGCTATGGATCCGTCCCAGGTTGGCTTTGCCCTTGATCGTGACCACGGCATCGTCTGTCGGGTCGGGCTGCATTGCGCTCCGGACGCCCATCGGACTAT
>JAQYWA010000462.1 GCA_030145265.1 Desulfuromonas sp.
TATCCGGGAGCGGATCAAGACTGCCATTGCCGAGGTCGGGGCGGACGGCGAAGGTGTCGTCATCATGACCGATATGTTAGGCGGTACTCCTTCCAACATCAGCTTGTCCTTTCTTGAAACTGAGCGGATTGAAGTGCTCACCGGAGTCAACCTCCCCATGGTCCTCAAGTTTTTCAACAGCCAGGAGGGCCTTTCCCTGGGCGATTTATCCGGGATGCTCCGAGCCTACGGTGCTCAGAGCATTTCTCAGCCGAGCGAGTTTCTGAAAAAATAACGTCTCATGTTCGTATCAGAGGGTTGCCATGAGTATTGTCCTTGCTCGTATCGACAATCGGTTGATCCATGGTCAGGTGCTGGAATCCTGGGTTCCCTTTGTCAATGCGGACTGCATTGTGGTTGCCAATGACCAGGTGGCCGGCAATGCGTTTCAGAAATGCCTCATGGAAGCTGCCGTCCCCAAGGGGATCCGGGTCATTATAGATACGCTCGAAAATGTGGCTGATATATTTTCGACCAGCGAGTTAATTGATCGTAAGGTGCTGCTGTTGCTGGAGAGTTCGCAGGATGCCCTGGCGATCCACCGTCGTGGCGTGGGTTGCGGCAAGTTGAACCTTGGCAATATGCATGGGGGGCAGGGAAGGCAGCGGGTGGCCTGTACTATTGCCCTTGACCCGGCCGATGTCGACAACCTCCGCTTGCTCGAGGCGGATGGCGTGCGCGTCGTATCACAGTGCATTCCCTCGGATCGAGAGCGGGACTGGAAGAAGCTTATTCAAAGCTTGGGAGCCTGAGATGCCTTTTGCCTCCGAGTACCTCTTTGCCGGAGGGATCTCCATTCTGGCCGGTCTGGACCGAACGGCAGTGATGCAGTTTTTGGTGTCGCGGCCGATCGTGGCCGCACCGGCGACCGGTCTTGCTCTCGGCGACCCTTGGGTCGGGCTGCAGGTTGGCGTTCTTATCGAGTTGTTGTGGCTGGGGCGGCTTCCTGTAGGGGCGGCTATCCCACCGGATGATACCCAGATTGCCGTTGGCGGAACGGCCCTGGCGATAATCATGGGACAATGGACCGGATTCATCGGCTTGCCGATGATCCTGCTCTGCCTGCTCGTGACGATGCCGCTTGGCAAGGCTGGACAGGTTTTCGACCGCCTGGCTCGCAAGGGCAACGCCATCCTCCTTGAAAAGGCCGAGAATGCTGTACTGAGAAGGAAATGGTCGGCTGTAGAGCGCTGTCATCTGTTGGGAGTGGTTCTGTTTGCGGCGGCCTCGTTGGCAACGTACCTGGTGATCGTGTCAGCCGGAACGGTTGCCGTGCTGCTGCTGGCACCATCCCTGATGCCGCTGGTCAGTGAAGCTTCGCCCTGGGTCCGGCTGGCCTTTCCGCTGGTCGGGGCGGCCTTGATTATCAGCACGATCAATGTCCGCCGTTCTATCGTCTTGTTCAGCGCCTCGTTCATGGCAGTTTTTTTATTGTTATGGTATCGGTGAAAATCAGATCAAGCATGTTGTCGCGATGGATTTTGATTCGTGTTTTGATGCGCTCTTTCCTGCTGCAGGCGAGCTGGAATTTTGAACGGATGCAGAGCCTGGGGGTGTTCTATGTCCTTGCGCCGGCCCTGCGGGTTCTTTATCAGGGGGATGACCTGACGCTGGCCTGTCAGCGGCACCTGACTTATTTCAATACGCACCCGTTTATGGCCTCGCCGATCCTGGGAACAACGCTGGCGCTCGAGGAAGAGCGTAGTCGGAATGGAGCCGATGGGCCGGTCGATATCGACGAATTCAAAACCATGATTATGGCTCCTTATGCCGCCATGGGAGATGCTTTTTTCTGGGGCGGGATCCGCCCGCTGGC
>JAQYWA010000055.1 GCA_030145265.1 Desulfuromonas sp.
CTCTCCTTGGTTTTGATGACAGATTCGCCAGAGGAATAATGGTAAGAAGACGAGATTTGCTCGCCTTATTCAACTATTAGACCCAAATCGTGTATACAGTATACAAATGGTTAAAGGCTGTCAAGAAAAAATATGGTTCCCGGGTGGCCGGATTTTAAAGGCTTTTTCGATTGTTTAGAACCGTGTGTCAGTGACTATTTTTTGTCGATGCTTTAATTAAGAGGTCGAGCGGAAAGATGTCGGATTTGCGGGCAGTGGCCCTGGCCTCTTTGGTCTCTTCCTCGCTCAGGTTGCGCGGGATGTTGAGATTTTGGCCGGGGTAGATCTGTCGCGGATCTTTAATCTGGTCACGGTTGGCGCGGTAAATCAGCGGCCAGAGAAAGGCGTCGTGATAGACCTGTTTTTGGGCGGCAATAAACCAGAGTGTTTCGCCGTTTCCGACGGTGTAACTGGTTAGGGGTGGCGGTGGAGGGATTGGTGCTTGAGGTTTGGTTGGTGCCGGTTTGCTGACGGTCTTCGGCGGTGGTTTTGGTTTGCTCTTTTCTTCCTTCTCGAGCTGTTTTTTTAACAGCTCGAGTTTTTCTTTTGTTCGGATATCTTCGAGGTCGCGCCGCAATTGCTCTTCGCGGGCGGCGTGAATTGCCTGCTGGGCAAGCGCTTCGGCATAAGGAAGGGTTTCGCGGGCCAGGCCATACTGACCCCGGGTGAAAAGTTCTTCGCCATTGGCCAGAACTTCAACGGCGGTCTGGTATTTGCCGGGGGCGAGCTCGGGGGCGCCACTGGTATAGGCTTTGGTAATCGCACTTTGGGCGGCTTTCAGTTCTTTGCGGGGAGGGGAGGCGCACCCGTAGGAAAGAACGGACAGGGCGATCAGGATGATGAATGTTTTGTACATATGTAAACCTTCATCGGCTCAATGTGCCGGAAGGGCAGAGTTGTGCCGGGGATTCATGATTGGAATCCCCGGCTTGGCAGCAGTATTACTTGGCTTTGGCAGCCAGTCTGATATGCAGTTCTCGCAACTGTTTTTCGTCTACCGTCCCGGGGGCTTCTGACATCAGGCAGGTCGCTTTCTGAGTCTTGGGGAAGGCAATTACGTCACGAATTGATTCGGACCCGGTGAGAATCATGGTCAGACGGTCCAGGCCGAAGGCGACGCCGCCATGGGGAGGCGCCCCGAATTCAAGGGCATCCAGCAGGAAGCCGAATTTGGCGCGGGCCTCCTCTTCGCCGATGCCCATCAACTGAAACATCTGGCTCTGTACCGCCTGGTCATGGATACGGATGCTGCCGCCGCCGATTTCCGAGCCGTTGAGTACCAGGTCGTAAGCCTTGGCTCGCGCTTTACCCGGCTCGGTGGCGAGCAGAGGCACGTCTTCATCCATCGGAGCGGTAAACGGATGGTGAACGGCGACATGGCGACGGTCTTCTCCATCCCACTCGAGCAGGGGGAACTCGGTGATCCAGGCGAACTTGTAGTCGTCCTGTTTGGCTAGGCCGAGTTTGTTGCCGAGGTGGCCGCGCAGCCGCCCCAGGGACTCGTTAGTGACCTTGTACGAGTCGGCGACAAACAGCAGCAGGTCGCCCTGTTGGGCATCCATTCGCTGATTGAGGGCAGCCAGTTCGTCGGCGGTGAAGAACTTGGCGATTGGCGACTGCCAGCCTTCTTCGGTTATCTTCACCCAGGCTAGGCCTTTGGCGCCGTAGATTTTGACGAACTCGGTGAGGTTGTCCAGGTCCTTGCGGGACTGGGTGGCGCCCCCCTTGACGTTGATAGCCTTGACCATGCCGCCGTTTTTCACTGCATCGGCAAAAACTTTGAAGCCGCAGGAGCCGACCAGGTCGGACAGTTCGATCAGTTCAAGGCCGAAACGCAGGTCCGGGTTGTCGACCCCGTAGCGGGCCAGCGCTTCCTCGTAGGTCATGCGGGCCATCGGCAGGGTCACTTCGGTGCCGATCGTTTCTTTGAAGACTGAGGCGATCATCCCTTCCATCACCTGGATTACGTCGTTCTGGTCAACAAAGCTCATTTCGCAGTCGATCTGGGTGAATTCGGGCTGCCGGTCGGCACGCAGATCCTCGTCGCGGAAGCAGCGGACGATCTGGAAATAGCGATCGAATCCGGAGACCATCAGCAATTGCTTGAACAACTGGGGGGACTGCGGTAGCGCATAGAAAGTGCCGGGATTGACGCGGCTCGGAACCAGGTAGTCGCGGGCCCCTTCCGGGGTGCTTTTGGTCAGTACCGGGGTTTCGATGTCGAGGAAGCCCTGGCTGTCGAGATAGCGGCGCACGGTGCGGGTGACCTGGTAGCGCAGCATCAGGTTATTCTGCACCGTGGGACGGCGCAGGTCGAGGTAGCGGTGCTTGAGGCGGATGTTTTCGGCCACCTCGGAGAATTCGTCAAGCATGAAGGGCGGAGTCTTGGCGGTATTGAGGACGCGCAGGTCGTTGACCTCCACTTCAATCTCGCCGGTCTTCATCTTCGGGTTGACAGTCCCCTCGGGGCGGGGAGAAACCTTGCCCCGGATGGCAACCACGAACTCGTTGCGGATCTTGTCCGCTTTCGTGTGGGCTTCAGGGTCACGGTCGGGGTCGAGCGCCAACTGCACGATCCCTTCGCGGTCACGCAGGTCGATGAATATCAGCCCTCCGTGGTCGCGGCGCCGCTGTACCCAACCCATCAGGCATACTTCCTTATCAATCTCCGCCGCCGTTACCTGGCCGCAGTAATGGCTTCTTTTCCAGTCACCCAACACGTCGTTCAAGTTTGTATCCTCCCGGTATTATAAAGTAGAATCTTTAAGCTGAGTTTTATTCAATTGAGCATTATAGTGACCCAGTCCAGTGACCGTCAAGAATTATCCCCGTTAAAGGGCCGGCGTCAACCCGGACAGCAGAAATTTCTCGATGCCTTCCAGCGAGAGGGTCTCCTGCGTTCCGGTTTCCATGGTGCGCAGTTGGGCTTCCTGACGGGCCAGTTCATCGCCACCGATTATCAGCACCCGTCGGGCCTGCAGCTTGTTGGCCCGGCGCAATTGAGACTTCAGGCTTTTTCCTTCGTAGTCCATTTCGGCATGCAGGCCTTGGCGCTGCAGGCGCGACATGAGGGCAAAGGAATAGTTTGCCGCTTCGTCGCCGAGAGCGGCTAGAAACAGGTCCGGGCGGCTGGGTTCGATGCGTTTGTCGCCTTTCATCAGCACCAGACGTTCGACCCCCATGGCAAAGCCGATGCCGGGGAGCGGCGGTCCTCCCAGGTCTTTAATCAGGCCGTCGTAACGGCCGCCGGCGGCGACGGCATTCTGGGAGCCCAGGCTGTTGGTGACCATTTCGAACGTGGTCTTGGTGTAGTAATCGAGTCCGCGGACCATGCGGGCATTGATCGTAAACGGGGTGCCGACGTCAACCAGGTATCCCTGGACTTTGCTGAAATGCTCGTCGCAGCCGCCGCACAGGTGATCGAGTACCGACGGGGCTTCGGCGGTAGCCTCTTTGCAGCCGGTTGCCTTGCAGTCGAGGACGCGCAATGGATTGGTCTGGTAGCGCCGTCGGCAGTCATCGCAGAGGGCCTCGAGGCGTGCTTCGAGAAAGCCGATCAGGGCCTGGCGGTAGGCTGGGCGACATTCGGGACAGCCGAGAG
The DNA here is from genome assembly GCA_030145265.1 of Desulfuromonas sp. Classification (GTDB taxonomy): domain Bacteria; phylum Desulfobacterota; class Desulfuromonadia; order Desulfuromonadales; family Trichloromonadaceae; genus Trichloromonas. The sequence continues at coordinate 3,641 of JAQYWA010000055.1, forward strand.
AGTTAAGCTGCAGTTCCACATCTTCGATGCCGACGGCATCGAAGTAATGGGACAGCATGGTCAGGACCTGGGCATCGATTTTAGGATCCTCGATGCCGATGACTTCGGCGCCGATCTGGTGAAACTGGCGGTAGCGGCCTTTCTGTGGTCGCTCGTAGCGGAACATCGGGCCGGTATAGTAGAGCTTGGCCACCGGGTCTTTGGTATGCAGCTTGTTCTGGATGAATGAGCGCATGACCGGCGCCGTTCCTTCGGGACGCAGGGTCAGCGAATTGTTGCTCTTGTCGTTGAAGGTGTACATTTCTTTTTCGACGATGTCGGTGGTCTCACCAATCGAACGGCAGAAAAGTTCGGTCTTTTCCACAACCGGGACGCGGATTTCGGAAAAGCCGTAGGTGCCGAAAATGTGCCGGGCCTGTTCTTCGAGAAATTGCCAGGTTTCGACTTCACCCGGCAGGATATCGTTCATTCCCTTGATGCCTGTGATGCTCACGCTACTCTACCTTTCACTGTTGATTTAATTCAGCTCGGCCTCGTCGAGGCCGGAACACGGACCACAGCATAGCGCAGAATTGAATGAATTGCTACGGTGCCATTGCGAGATTGTCAGAGAGGATGGCCGGGAGGATGTCGCTGTGGTTGCTACGGTCTATGCAGGCGGTTCTTCCTTGATTTCCCAAGCGCCCCGGGTGACGTTGCGCACTTGCTTGCCGTGGTACATGGCCTGGTCGGCGAGGTCGATGAGAGCTTGCTTGTTGACTGCGTTGCCCGGGTAGACGGCGTGGCCCACGGTGGCGGTCAGGCAAATCGGATTCGGGGTGTCGGCCAAGAACGAATGGCTCTCTATTGTGCTGCGGATTCGCTCGCCGACCACGGAGCCCCCCTGGCTGCCGGTTTCGACCAGAACAGCCGTGAACTCATCGCCGCCGTAACGGAATATCAGGTCGACTTCGCGAACGCATTTGCGCAGCAGATCGGCAACCTCTTTCAAAACCCGGCTGCCGGCAAGGTGTCCCTGCGAATCGTTGACGGTTTTGAAATGATCAAGATCCATGAAAATCAGGGAGAGTTCGAGGCCATAGCGTTCGGCCCGGCGGATCTCCTGGTCGAGGATCAGCTGCAGATAACGATAGTTGTACAGGCCGGTCAGGTCGTCGATGTAGATCAGGTCTTTGGTTCCCTGAAAACGACAGGCGTTTTGAAAGCCGCTGGCCGCCTGCTCAGCCAGGAACAGCAGGTTTTCATAAGGGAACTGGCGCGGCAGGTCGGAGCCGGGGATATTGTAGAAAAACAGGGCACCGCGCAGGTATTTGCCGAAGCGCAGTGGAAAGACGCACAGGGTACGTAAATCGACTGGCCAGGTCGGTTTGGCGGGCAGTTCTTCTTTCTGCATCAGGCGTAGCCCGGTAATGTTGCGTAACCCAGGAAACAGGGTTCGCCCCATGGTCTGCATCTGGGCTTCGCTATCCTCACCCAGAGTGCCCATGATTCGGGGAGTTTTGTTGCGCTCCTGCAACAAGGCGAAGGCGCGTCCTTCGCCGATCTCCCGCATCATGGTTTCGATGGCTTGGGGAAGCAGCGTGTCAATTTCCATTTGCGAGGCTAGGTTCTGGCCGGCTTGATAAAGACGGATCTGCCCCTTGAGCAGGGTATTCTCGTCCAGCAGGCGTCGCTGTTCGAGGCAGGTGCGGACCAGGTGCCGGAGCTCTTCCGGGTCGAATGGTTTGATCAGGTAGTCGCGGGCTCCGCTCTTGAGAGCTTGGATGGCTGTTTCCAGGCTGGCGTGGCTGGTTGCGAGAATAACTTCGGGAGGGTTGTCGATGCCGCGTGCAAGGCGCAGGACATCGAGTCCGCTGATGCCGGGCATGACCAGGTCGGTCAGCACCACGTCGATGCCTCCCTGGCGCAGGCGGTTGAGGGCGCTGTCTCCGGTAGCGACGGTTTCTACATCATAGCCCTCTTCGCCGAGCAGTTCGGCGTAAAGCCGGCGGAAAAAGAGCTCATCATCAACAACCAGTATGGCCGATTTTTTCATTCAGGAGCGCCCTCTCAATAGAAGTATTTAAACTATCAGAGTCCCTTTTTTGTGTCAACGGAAAAGCCTTTGGTTCCAATGGGTTGCTCGCCAGCCTTCGCCGGAGGTGGTGAATTGAAGGCTGCCGTGAAGATCGGTCCGCCAGATGGCAATGTTTCGCGCTTGGAGAGCGGATATCACTTCAGGGTGCGGAAACCCGTGACGATTGCCTGCCCCGAGAGAAGCGAAAACATGCTGTGGGGCGATATAATTCAGTAGCAATTCCGGATGGGATTTGCGACTGCCGTGGTGAGGATATTTAAGCAGATTGACCGGGTGCGGGAGCGGTTCGGCCAGCAGTTGCTGAATGCCCTTTTCTTCGAGATCACCGGGGAGCAGGACCGCATCAGTTTCATCCTTGGCCAGCAGCACCAGCGATCGGTTGTTCAGATTGTCGTCACCCTGGTTAGGAACAAAGGTCCACAGGGTTCCGGGAGCCTGGTGGGCGGTTCTGGTCCAGCCCGGTGACGGGCAGACCATGCGGATTTTTTTCTCGGAAAGAATCTGCCTGAGTTGGGGATCTAGCTGGTCCAGGGGGATCGGTGTCCAGAATTCGCGTACGGAAAAGTGTTGCAGAACGTACAGAAGGCCTTTGCTGTGGTCGGGGTGATTATGGGTCAGGATGACCGCATCCAGGGATCGTACGCCCAGCCATCCCAGCGCCGGCGCTACCAGCCGTTCGCCGGTGTCGAAGTTAGCGCTGTAGGTGCCGCCGCCGTCGATGAGATAATGGTGGCGGCCACCAAAGCTCAGCAGGGTGGAGTCGCCCTGTCCGACACTGAGGGCGGTTGCCGCCAAGGCGGGGGCCGGGCGCAAAGGGGAGCAGAGCAGCAGGGCTGCCGTCAGGCCGACCAGGGTTCGCAGTTGCCAGCGTCGTTTCGAGCCGCCCGGGAGCAGCAGAATCCCGCTCAGGAGAAAACTGGCCAGTACCGTTGCTGGCGAGTCATAGATCAGATGACCGGTCAGAGCAGGAACCTGGAGCAGTTGATCGACCGCGCTCAGGGTGCCCTGGATGACCGCGGCACACCCCTGGAATAGCCAGTCCGCCCCCTGGCTCCAGGCAGGGGAGGTCAGGGCTCCGGCCAGACCGAGGGGAACCGCAGCAAAGCTGATTGCGGGGACCGCAAACAGGTTGGTTGCCAGCCCGGCCGGTGCCACCATGTGGAAATTCAGAATAACCAGGGGGGCGGTGGACAGGCTGGCCGCCAGGGTCGTCAGTGCCAGTGTGGCCAGGTAGCGCAGCGGTTTGGGGCGTTTTGGGACCCAGGTCAGCCAGCGCGGTACCAGGACCAGTATCCCGAACAGTCCGGCAAACGAGAGTTGAAAGGCGGGCTGGAAAAGAATCAGCGGTTCGCCCAGCAGGAACACGAAGGCACAGGCCGCCAGCAGTTTCAGCGGCGGAGTCTGGCGTGAGCCGAGCAGGAGTACCGCGGCAGCCAGCAGCATGACAAAGGCGCGGCGGGTTGAAATGGCGTTGCCGGTCAGCAACAGGTAGGCAAGCAACGCTGGCAGCAGCAGAAAGGGAAGCAGACGCACGGGCGGAGCGAACAGGATGAGCCGCTCCGAACGCAGGTACAAAAGACGGCTGATCCCAAAAATCATGGCCGCGACCAAACCGAGGTGCAAGCCAGAAATGGCGAACAGATGAGATACCCCCCCCTGGGCCAGCAAATCTTTATGCTCGGGAGACAGGCCGCTCTTGTCGCCGATCACCAGGGCCCGGACCAGGGGCGCCATGGGGGGCTCGACCGCCTTGTCGATCTGTCTGCCGATGGAAGCTCTGAGGGAGTCGATGGTCGGCTTTCGGCTGCCGCTGGTGCGGGCAAAGACCACCAGATCGCGACATTCGGCAAGAAAGCCGGTCACGAAGATGTCCTGGTAGGCAAGGTGTCGAGGGAAGTCGAACTCTCCCGGCGTCCCGTAGCTGCGCGGCGCACGCAGTCGCGAGCGGAAGCAGACTCGGCTGCCGACTGCCGCGCCCGGATCGCCCTGGTCGATATACAGTCGGACTGAGCCGTGAACCGCCGTGGCCGATTGATCGCGGTTGACGCGCTCGGCCCGTAGATCGATGATCGCCCCGCCGCCGTATCGGTGGGCGACGGACAGTACCGTCCCTTCGACGCTCAGTGGCGTATCCCCGACGAAAGCGCGGATATGACCGGCGTCGGCAGGGGGAGCCAGTTCGAGGTGATAGAGGGTGCAGCCGAGGGCCCAGAAAAACAACAGCAACGGAAACAGGCTGATGCTCGTTTGGCGCCGCAGCAGAAACAGCGCGGCACCGAGCAGGGTGAGGCCGGGCCAAAGAGCAGAGGGTTGGAAATAGGGAGCGCTTGCCAGGCCTGATGCATAAGAAAGCAGATGCAGCCAGAGCCCCATTGAAGTCTCTACCGGGGGGCGTTTATGGCTACCAGCAGGGCCAGTAGATGGTCAATCTGGGCTGGTGTGGGATGGGTTCCGGCGGTCGGCAGCCCGGCCAGGCGGCGATAGTCGACACCCTCCGAGCGCTGGCCGGAGATCTGCACGGTATCCAGTCCGCCCCGGGGCGGCAGGGTCAGGGTCAGAGTGTTGTTGCCGCGCTCAAGAAAAACGGAGCCGAGAGCAAGGTCCTGAAGAAAGGCCGCTGGCGAAGCTTCGAGCCGCTGCCGGTTGTTCAGCATGGCGGTGATCGATGTTTCTGACGCGGCCCTGATGTGCAGCGCGTAAACTCCCGACGCTGGCGGAGTGAAATTCAGCTGAACGGTGGCCGGAATGGTGCCGGCACGCAGCCAGCTGCCACCGCTCGGCTCGCCGAGGTGGCGGATGTCGGTGACCTGGGCACCGATGATATCCTGTGAGGTTTCCGCTTCGATGGTCATGCGTTGAGGCAGAGGGGGGAGCAGCGGTTCCAGCCCGAGAATCTGAACCGTCGTGACGGCCAGGGTGTCGAGAGTGATCGGTCGGTCGAGTTCCCAGCCTGCTAAGGGTTCGATCGCGGCCAGGTCGGGCGCCTGCAGTTCGAGATAATCGAAACCACCGTCGGGGGGGAGTTGGATGTGGACTTCCTGTTCGCCGGCGGAGAGTTGGATCTGTCCCAGTTCGATCCGGGTGAATTCTTGTTTTCCGTCCGCGGTAAAGGTTTGCCCGGCAATGCTGATCTGGTGCCCCGGCCGGCGCACGGCTACGCTGAGGTGGTAGGTGCCGCCCAGCGGCAGCAGGAACCGCAACTTGGCCGTGGTGCTGGAGGCCAGACCGCTCAACCAGCCTTCGCCGCTGTAGTTGCCGAAAGTCTGGAAGCGTTTGACCGAAACGGCATCCGTGGGCTGAAAGGTTTTTTCGCCTTCGATCCGCACCTGCCTGCGGCCATTGAGGATGTTGAGGTAATCGCTGTCTTCGGGGGTGTCAGGCAAGCCGAACGACCAGCCCATGGTGGTTACCAGGTTGCCCATCCATTGTCTCTGGGTTGGCAGTTCGTTTTCGTTGGCCGCCAAGGCTGATCCCGCCAGAAGAATCCCAGCAGTCAAAACGGTTAAAATGGATGATATTTTCAAGCCGGCCTCCTACCATTACATAAAAAGATCTGATTAGCACTGATCTTCCGCTAAGCGGAGCCAGCGTTCCGGGCGCTTGCCCGTGCATACTGCTGCGATGATCATGCGAGGGAGCAAAGCAGCGAGATCGAAGCGACGGTTGAAACGATACTGATACTCACCGAGGTAACGGTGCGCGTATTTCTCGAAGTCGAAGGCATGGTAAGTCCCA
>JAQYWA010000056.1 GCA_030145265.1 Desulfuromonas sp.
GTGCTTGACCTTTCTGGCCAGGTTGCTAATTATTCGACCGCTCCTACCGTTGATCTTGTCGCGATACTCAATGAACTCGATCTGCGTGCGGCCCTGGCAGCTGTCCCAAAAGAGCTGGTCAGTCAGGCTGAGGGACTAGATCCCGCCGGAACGGTTCGTGCCCGGATCACCCTGGCCGGATCCGTCGACAAACCGTTGGCTCTGCTGAAAACAGGCGAAGTGGTCCTGTCCGGTATCCAGGCATCCGCCGGCGGCATGCGTCCATCGCTGACCGGCATGTTGTCTCTGACCGGGGATCAGGTGGCCGCAGACAAGCTCAAACTGACCCTGGGCGACAACAGCGCTGATCTCACCTTCAAGGCGTCCAACCTGTTCGGCAAGCCAATCGTCGTATCGAGCGTGGTGACGTCTGAACGTTTTCTGCTGGACCCCCTGCTCAAGGGAGGGGCGGCACCGATGGCCGGCGGTCCTGATAAATCGGGTGCGCCGGGCAAGTCCACAGGGGGAACAAAGGCGGAAGAAATCGGTCCCTTTGATCTGCCGCTCAAGGCCGATGGAGAAGTGCGTATTGGTCAGACGGTGTACCAAGGGCTCAATATTGATGATTTCCTGATGCGCTACCGTTTGGTCGGCAACATCCTCACTGTCGAAACCATGACCGGCAAGGTGGCTGGCGGAACATTCAGCAAGACGGCCACTGTTGACCTTGGCAAAAAGGGTTTGGCCTACAACGCTAAGCTCAATCTGACCAGCGTACAGGCCGATCCGATCATTACGGCCTTTGCACCCAAGGCGGCTGGAACGGTATTCGGCGGGCTTTCACTGGATGCCGACTTCAACGGCAGGGGAACTCTCCCCGATGCGATCCGCAAGAGCCTGTCGGGGAAGGGGGCGCTGGTGGTGGCCGACGGTCGGCTGACCGGTTCCTCGCTGATGCAGGGACTGGCCGACTTTGTTCGCCTTGACGAATTGCGTGACATGCATTTCAGCCAGGCCAAGGGGAGTTACACCATACAGAACGGCAAGATCCAAATGAACAGCGATTTTGCCGGAAAAGATGTGAGTATGACTCCCAGCGGCACTATTGGCCTTGATGGCAACATTGATCTCAACCTCGGTGCCCGTCTGGCGCCGAAGTTGACCGCCAAACTGGACCGAAAAGGGGAGGTAGCGCAGTTTTTCACCGATCAGGATGGTTGGAGCGAGTTGCCGCTTAAGGTTTCCGGAACCATGTCCAAACCAAAATTCTCCTTCGATTCCAGCGCGGTTAAATCAAAGGTTAAGGAAAAAGCCCAGGCTGAGCTGCAAAAGAAACTCAAGGAAAAGGTCTTCGATAAGCTCGGTTCCAAGGGGGGAGACGACCAAGCCGCGGAACCGGCCAAAAAAATGCTCGATGATGCCATCAAGGGATTGTTCGGCAAATAATATGTCAGCTCTGAGCTGTCACAATACGGGAGTCTTGCATGTCGGGAGTTGAAGATTTCAGCGGATTTGAAGTGATCCGTGCAGCCATGGAAGTAGAAAAACAGGGGCGAGAGTTTTATTCCACAATGTCGACCAGGGCTCACAGCGAAATGGCCAGAGATATATTTTCCCTGCTGGCCCAGGATGAAATAGCCCATTTGAAAACCCTGGAAAACATGGTTCCCAAATACCAGGATGGGGAATTCTGGGAAAACGAGGAATTGTTTCTGCCGTATCTGCGGCGGTTTTCCTCGGAGCGGGTGTTCCCGTCGACGGAGCAGGTCGAAAAGGTGTTACGATCAAATCAGCCCGATTGTCAATTGCTGGAGTTGGCCATTGAAGCTGAAGAAAAGTTTGCCGAGTACTTTCGTTTGGCCTCAGAACATTCCCGGAGCGCGGATGGGAAAGAGGCTTTTGCCTGGCTGGCCGGTGAAGAAGAGCGCCATGCTAAAATCCTCAAGGATCGGCGGGAAAAACTGACCGAAAAACTTTAAGGGGAGGGGGAAGGATCGCAAATGACCGACCAGGAAGGTGTCATCCAGTTTCAGCTGTCCCATCTTTTCACTCCACCACTTTCCTTGGGCCAACTCGGCGAACTGATCGCCTGGCGCAGAATCCTTTATCAGCTACAGTTGATCGGGGAGGATCCCCTGCGTTACGCCGGTTACGGATTTGGCAACATCAGTCAAAGAATCCCACAAGTTCCTGCCATTACCTCCCGGCCGTTCATCATCACCGGCACTCAGACCGGTGGATTTTCAGAGCTCGCTCCGGAACAGTTCACCACGGTAACGGAGTGCTTTCCCGAGCAAAACCGGGTCACGTCCACCGGTCCGATCAAACCCTCTTCCGAGGCCATGACCCATGCCACCCTGTACGAGGTCGATTCGGAGTTGCGGGTAGTCATGCATGTCCATTCGCCCCACATCTGGCGGTCTGCGGCTCAACTCGGATTGCCCGTAACAACCGCAGCGGCAGGCTGCGGCACAACCGCGATGGCCGATGCCGTTCGTGAGGTCATGACTCAACCTTTGACCCGGGCGTTGGGGCTGTTCGTCATGGGAGGCCACGAAGACGGTGTCGTCTCCTTCGCCCGGACCGCCGACCAGGCCGGGGTCGCCCTCATCAGTGTTCTGGCCAGGGCCTACCAGGTCTGCTGACCCTTCAGTCTCGTCCTCTCCCTCCCAATTACCTCCTCTGCATGTTTTTTATATACATAAAAGCTATTTAGAGATTTTTGGGCCGGAAAATTGCACGCTTTCTCTAATGTTAAAGATGTAACATTGCTGCCTCTCCCTCAATGGCCCGAATAACCTCACTTTGTTTGCCGGAACTCCCCGTATGTTTAAAACCAATCCTGTGACCACACCGTCAAATGACAAAACAATGACCCGTGGATACCCGCTCAAGTATGTTTTCCTGTTCGTTGGGGTCTGGACCGTTCTGATGATCTCATCTTTGGGCTGGACCACGTGGACAACCCGATCCAACTTAAAAGACCTGGCGTTGGTGCAGGCGCGGGCCGCTTCCGGAAAGGATGTTCTTTATCGTCGTTGGGGCTCCTCATTCGGTGGCCTTTATGTCAACATGGCGACTGGAATAGTCCCCAATCCACTGTTGCGGAACCATCCCGATCGCGATCTTGAAACCCTTTCCGGACTGAAACTAACTCTGGTCAACCCGGAGTACATGAGCCGGATGGTGTATGACATGGAGGAGCAAGGTCTGGGACTCCGCACCGGGATGACCAGCCTGGATCCGCTTAATCCACGCAACCAGCCTGATCACTGGGAAATGATTGCCCTCAAGCAACTCCAGGAGGGTGAAAGGGATGTTTCAATTATCGAAGATCGCCCCGAGGGGCGTGTCTTGCGCCTGATAACCCCGCTTCGCGCCGAGCAAAGATGCATGCAGTGCCACGAGAAGCATGGATACGCTCTGGGCGAGGTCTGTGGTGGTCTCACCATTCTGGTTCCGATGAGACCATATGAAGAACAGGCCAGTAACGATCTTTTCAATCAGGGCATCACTCATGCCCTGATTTGGTCGTTCGGCTTGCTGGCAATAGGGCTCGGGTTTCGCAAATACGCCACATCCGAGCGGGCCCGCCGTCGCACCGAAAATGAACTCATCGAAGCCAAACTAGCTGCGGAATCGGCAAGTAGGGCCAAAGGTGATTTCCTCACCAATATGAGCCATGAAGTGCGGACTCCCATGAATGCCATTATCGGCTTGACTGAGCTGGTGCTCGACACCGATTTGCCCCAGCACCAGCGTGATTGTCTTGAGACGGTGAAATCCTCGGCAGATTCTTTGCTTGGTTTGATCAACGATGTTCTCGATTTTTCCAAGATCGAAGCGGAGATGCTTAAGTTTGAGTCGATCCCTTTCAAGGTTAGGGAACTCGTCGAGGGGGCCATGCGCACCACGGCGGTTCCGGCACACAGGAAAGGGCTGGAAATTATCTGTTCGGTTGCCGCCGAAGTGCCGGACTGCCTGCATGGTGATCCTTTACGCATTCGCCAGGTGATGTTAAACCTGTTGGGGAATGCGGTTAAGTTCACAGAAAAGGGCGAAGTTATGCTGCGGGTTGATCTGCTTGAGCAGGCAGCAAGCAACTGTCGACTGTCCTTTTCGGTAAAGGACTCCGGCATTGGCATTCCGGAAGAGCTCCAGCATAAACTCTTCCAAAGTTTCAGTCAGGCCGACTCGTCAACCAGTCGTAAGTTTGGCGGAAGCGGCCTGGGCCTGGCTATTTCAAAAGCCCTTGTCCAAGGCCTGGGGGGACGGATTTCGATGCAGAGCAGTGCGGGGAAGGGGAGTGTCTTTTCTGCCGAGCTGCCTTTTAACATCAACTCACAGCCACAGCTTCCCGTGATTAGCGGTTTCGCCGAGAAGAGAGTCCTCGTGGTTGATGACCATCCCATTGTAAGAGAGGTCGTTGTTGACAACCTGAGACAACTGGGCGTCGAGGCCTGTTCGATCGATTCCGGCGACAGCGCCATTCAGAAACTGCACGAAGCAAGATTCTGCAAAGAGCCTTTTTCGGCCGTTCTGATTGATTACACAATGCCCGGAATGGATGGGTTCACGACCACCGAAATTATCCGGGAGCACATTGATCCGACTATTCCGGTTGTGATGATGTTTACCACCGAAGAGCTGGACAAGGGACTCGAACGCTGCGCTGAGTTGGCGATAAACGGTTATTTGACCAAGCCGGTTTCGCTGAACCGCTTGCGGGGTTCATTGAGCGCTATCTTTGAACCGGAGTCAGCCCAACCTGTGGAACGATCGAATATCCCGGAGGGATTGCCCGATCTTCCTCCGACGAGCCGACACCAGCTCCTGCTGGCGGAAGATAATGCTTTCAATCAAAAACTCGCCATGGCGCTGGCCCGCAAGAAAAATTGGGATATGACCGTGGTATGTGACGGTCAGGCTGCCGTGGATGCTTTTAGCGCTGAAACATTCGATCTGGTGTTGATGGATGTCCAGATGCCGACTGTTGATGGCCTGGAGGCGACCCGCCTGATTCGTCAGATCTGTCATGAGCGAAATCTCGACATCCCGATCATCGGCATGACGGCCTATGCCACGTCAGGAGACCGGGAACGCTTCCTGGCAGCCGGGATGGATGATTATGTCGCTAAACCGATCAAGCCGGAACGATTTTACGAAGTGGTAGAGCGTCATCTCGAAAAACATCATAAAGCTCAATCGCGCTCCCTGCCGAAGCCAAAACTTGATCAGTCATTCAATCAGAACATTCTGAAACATAATTCGCTAATGGCTGAACTGATCAGGGATTTTCTGGATGATTATCCAAGAGTACTTACAGAACTCAGGGCAGGCATTGATCAGCAGCAGTGTCATGAAGTGGAATTCCTGGCACACAACCTGAAATCGGTCATCGGTTTTTTCAACGCCGATGCTGCCTATCAACTGGCCAAGCAGTTGGAAATCGCGGCCCGCGAGGGGGAGGTAGAGAAGGGACGGGATGTTTTCTTGCTGCTGGAAGGGGAGTTGAGCCAGGTACGAGAAAGTCTCATGGCCACTTAAAGGGCCCATACACAGCGTTAACTCAGGGAAGCGTCTGAAAGGAGAGTGGAACCAGCTTTCCGGTAGGCATCAGGTTTTCGCTCGACTGGCTCCCTGTTTCGTAATAATACTTTCGCCGTTCGCAAAGATACGCAGTATCTCCCTGGCAGTAGATATGCATTATTCCCTGCCATACGTTGCTGGATCGATTGCAGTATTTCAAGAAAAAATTACACTGATTTCTCAGCTCGCAAGCCTTTTTCAAAATTCCCTCCGATAACACCCCATCCAATAGTTAAGAAAACCATAAATATTTCAAACTTCATTATTCAGCAGCGGAAATCTGTGCTTCAACAGCAAATCTTTTTATTTTCCTCGTTGTTGTTTTGGGAAACTCTTCGTCCCGCAAAGTGAATTTTTTTACCCGCTTGTAAGCCGCCAAACATTTGCTGGCCACAAGCATTTCCCCACGAATCAGCTTCTCGAGTTCATCTTCAGCCAAGGCCGGCTTTCCCTGGTCCAGGGCATATTGATCCATGGCTTCAAGGTCGGGGTAAATGATTGCATGTACCTCTTCGGCACTCGGTGACACCTTGTGGCCGTAAACCATGACTTCGGCAATATAAGGGCTTTTGAGCAGTTCAATTTCAACCTCTTCAGGGTAAACATTTTTGCCGTTGGGAGTTACGATAAGGTTCTTGGCGCGACCGCAGATGGACAGGTAGCCATCCTGGTCAATGAATCCCAGGTCTCCCGTAGAGTACCAGTCGTCGATCAGGACCTCGGCAGTGGCTTCCGGGTTGTTGTAATAGCCGAGCATGACGTTGGGACCACGCACAAGAATTTCACCGGAACCTTCCTTGTCGGGGCTTGAAATGCGCACCTGCACACCCTGCAGCGGCAGACCTACGGTACCGATGCGCAGGGCGTCGGGTGGTTCGGCGGAAATAACCGGCGAAGTTTCGGTAATTCCGTATCCCTGGAGAATCTTGATGCCGAGGTCGTGGAAACCACGCGCGATTTCAGGATCCAGGGCGGCGCCGCCACTGATGAAGGTGGTGTTTTCACCGAGCAGCTTTTTAACTTTGGCCGCGATGAAGGGGCGCGTGAAGGGCAGGGAATACAGGGTACGGCTTAAGGCCTTGGATTGCACATTTTTCGTAATACGGTCGTAAAATATCCGGTAGACGGCTGGAACACCTAGGAAAAAAGAAGGTCTCACTTCAGCCAGGTTCTCACCCAGTTTCTTAAGTGATTCCGCAAAAGACACTGTTCCACCGAGAGAAAGCGGGAGCAGGACCCCACAGACCTGTTCAAATACATGGTTGATCGGCAGAAACGAAAGGGTGTGCATCTGGCTATCGAGTTTAAACAAGCAGCCGGCACCCTGAATATTCGAGACGATATTGCCGTGACTGAGCATGGCCCCCTTGGAACGCCCGGTTGTGCCCGAGGTGTAGAGGATAACGGCGACGTCTTGGGTTGTGCGGGTGTGGGAATCCGGCTCCTGGTCACGGCACAGGTCGTCGAAGCTGAGCAGTCTGGCCTGCTGGGTGAGTTTCTGCCGCAACCGTTGGATCGGCGCAAAGAGATTATCCTGACCTTGCGGTTCCTTGGCCTTGGGCTGCTCCGACGGCATCAGCAAGCGGTAGGCTTGATTGGCCAGGCTTTCCAATACGGAAGTCCTGTCTTCCGGCAACTTGAATTCTTTGCGCAGTCGATGCCATTCGCTGACCAATTCGCCAATGGCGGCTGCACGTTCTCGATTGTTTTTCAAATCGCCCTTACGTTGCTCGACAAGAACTATCCTTTCGAGCTTGGGCAGATGTTCCTTGATTTCGAGCAAGGCATCCAGGTATCCGCGGGTCGTAAAGACCAGGCTGGCTTCGCAATCGCTGAGAACGTGTTTAAGCTCGTTGGCTTTGAGGTCCTTGTCGACCGGGACGACGACTCCACCGGCCCTCAGGATGCCGAGATAAGAGATAACCCAGCGTGCCGAAGAAGGGGCGAGCAGGGCGGCATGGTCTCCGGGTTTAAAGTCATGATGCTGCAGTCCTGCGGCAATTTGGCTGGATTGTTTCCAAAGTGAGGTGTAGCTGGTCTGCAACCAGTTTCCGTCGATTTTTTCCCGAAGCGCAGTTTTTTCCTTGTGGGCCTGACAGCTGTCGTGGAGGAGGGCATCGATTGTTTTCACGCTGAAAAACTCCTTGACGGACTATTATTTGAGCCAATCTAGTCCTGTGGGTTAAAATAAATCAAGAAGAAAAAGATGTAGCCATTTTTGATTAACGATCTTCATGTATGACGTTTTTGATGTCTTAGTCACCCCTGATTGTGCTTTACAAATTGCGGTTGTTTTATTATGGTAGGAGATTGCGCTTTACCTTCCCTAAGTCATTAAGAAAAGAAGAATATGGACAGAAAGCTTATCCGCAACTTTTCCATCATCGCTCATATCGACCACGGCAAATCGACCTTGGCCGACCGGCTTCTCGAGGAAACTGGCGCTCTATCCGCCCGTGAGAAGACCGACCAGTTTCTCGACAAAATGGAACTGGAACGGGAACGGGGCATCACCATCAAGGCTCAGGCGGTCAGGCTGAAGTATCAGGCCGATGATGGCCACGAATACATCCTGAATCTCATCGACACCCCAGGCCACGTCGATTTCACCTACGAAGTCAGCCGGTCGTTGACCGCCTGCGAAGGAGCGTTGCTGGTAGTCGACGCTTCGCAGGGGGTTGAAGCACAGACTCTGGCCAACGTCTACCTGGCCATCGACCAAAACCTCGAAGTCTTTCCGGTGCTGAACAAAATTGACCTGCCCAGCGCCGACCCGGAGGCTGTCAAGGCCGAGATCGAGGAGATCATCGGTCTCGATACCTCGGATGCCGTGTCCGCCAGCGCCAAAGAAGGGGTCGGCATTCATGAGATCCTGGAATCGGTTGTCAGCAAGGTGCCGGCTCCAACCGGCGACCAGGACGCTCCGCTCAAGGCGCTGATTTTCGACTCCTGGTACGACTCGTATCAAGGTGTTATTATCCTGGTGCGGATTTTTGACGGGAGTCTGAAAAAAGGCGACAAGATTCAGCTCATGGCCAACAAAAAAGTCCAGGAGGTGTTGAAGGTCGGGGTCTTCTCACCGCACCCGGTGGAAGTGAACAGCCTGACGGCGGGGGAGGTCGGTTTCGTCATCGCGGGTATCAAGGTGGTGCAGGATGCCAAGGTCGGCGACACCATCACCCATCTGCATCGGCAGACCGAATCCGCCCTGCCGGGATTCAAAGAAGTTAAGCCGATGGTCTTTTCCGGCCTGTATCCCATCGATACCGGCGAATACGATTCCTTGCGCGATGCCCTGGAAAAGCTGCGCCTCAACGACAGTTCTTTCTCCTTTGAGCCGGAAACCTCCCTGGCCCTTGGGTTCGGCTTTCGTTGCGGCTTTCTCGGCCTGTTGCACATGGAGATTATCCAGGAACGACTTGAGCGTGAATTTGGCGTCGAACTGATCACGACCGCGCCGACCGTTGTTTATAGGGTCACCACAGTCAAGGGTGAGCTGCTGAGGGTCGAAAGTGCCAACAAACTTCCCGAAGTCCAACTCATCGAACGCATGGACGAGCCCTTCATCCTCGCTTCGATTCATGTTCCCAACGAGTTTGTCGGCACCGTTCTGGCCCTTTGCGAAGAAAAGCGGGGGGTGCAGAGAGAAATCAAATACCTGACCGCCAACCGGGTGATGATCATCTACGAGCTGCCGCTCAATGAAATAGTTCTTGATTTCTACGATCGGCTCAAGTCGATCTCCCGCGGCTACGCCTCCTTCGACTACGAGTACCTCGATTACCGTGAAAGCAGCCTGGTGCGCCTTAACGTGCTGATCAACGGCGACCTGGTCGATGCCCTGTCGCTTATTGTCCATCG
>JAQYWA010000463.1 GCA_030145265.1 Desulfuromonas sp.
CCGAGAAAGGAGATCGGAATGCCGAGCATGACCCACAGGGCCAGGCGGATCTCGAGAAACAGGCCGAGCACGATGAAGACCAGCACCAGACCGAAGCAGGCATTCTTCGTCAGCAGGTTCATCCGGCTCTCGAGCAGCTCGGAAGTGTCGTTCCAGGTGGCGATTTTCAGATCCGGCGGCAGCTGCCCCTGTTTTTCTTTTACATAGGCATCGACCAGCAGCGAGATCTCGGTCGGCTTCTGCTCGCCGACTCGATAGACCTTGACCATCGCCGCCGGCTTGCCATCGAACGTGGCAAAGGTGTCGGTCTCGCGAAAGGTGTCCTTGACCGTAGCGATATCCCGTAGCCGGACCTGGGTGCCGTCGGCCTTATTGAGAATCACCAGGTCGGCGTACTCAGAGCCGAAATAGCGTTTTTCCTTGGTTCGCAGCAGGATTTCGCCCCCTTCGGTGCGCACCGTGCCGCCAGGGAGATCGAGGGATGCCTTGCGGATACGACCAGCCACGGCCTCGAGGGTAAGCTGGTAGCGGCGCAGATCGGCCTCGGCGATCTCGATGGAAATCTCGTAAGGACGCACCCCGCCGAGGTCGACCTGGGTAATTTGCGGCAAGGTCAGCAGTTCGTCCTGCATCCGCTCGGCCTGCTCGCGCAGGCTGCGCTCCGGCAGGTCGCCGTAAACCACCACTGAAATGACCTCGCGGCGGTTGAGCACCTTGGAGATGATCGGCTTCTCGGCGTCGTGAGGGAAGGTGGTAATGCGATCGACCTCGCTCTTGACATCCTGCAGCAGCTTGTCCGGGTCCATCCCCTCGCCAACCTCGACCATCACCGTCCCCGAGCCTTCGGCGGCAGTCGATTTGATCTGCTCGATACCGTCAACCCCGGTGAGGTTGTCTTCAATTTTGAGGATGATTCCCTCTTCGACCTCCTCTGGACCGGCCCCGGGATAGGGGACCGAAATACGAATCCAATCGAGGGAAATCTCGGGAAAAACCTCCTGCTTGACCCGCGGCCCTAAAAGCAGGCCGCCGACCACGAAGACCAGCATCAACAGGTTGGCGGCCACATGATTATGGGCCATCCAGCGGATTGCGCTTCTCATGGCTGGGTCTCCGTCGTAACCGGGCGCTCAATCGGCCGCAACTTCATCTCCGGAGCCGCCCCAGAAAGGTAAGTCAGCACCACCAGGTCGCCGGACTCGAGCCCGGAACCGATCACCACCTCATCGCGGGTCCGGCGCAGCACCTCGACCGGCCGCACCTGCAGCTTCTGCTCCTGCGCCACCCAGACGGTCTGATCGTCGCGCAGAGCCGCCGCCGGCAGCACCACAACGTCATCCAGCTGCCGGCCATGCAGGGTCACCTCGACAAAGGTCCCCATGGCCAGAGCCGGCCGCTCGACTCCGTCTGCCTTCAAGCCGTAAGGATCCTCCACCTTGACCACCGCCCGGGCCATGCGCCCCTGGGGATCGACCTCGCCGAGGACCCGGTCGAGCCGCCCGCTCCAGCGGTGCAGGCTATCACCGGCAGTCAATTGGATATCGACCATGGATCCCGGGCCTGAGCTGCCGGGACGCGGCACTTCAAGCCAGTCGAGTTCGGGCAGCGGCAGGGGAACCAGCACTTCGGCCCGTTCGCTGCCGATCAGGGTCGCCACCGCAGTGCCTGCCCGCACCACTTGGCCTGGATCGACCGACTCGTTGCGCACTAGGCCGTCGAAGGGAGCCCTTATCAGGGTGCGTTCCAGGTCGAGTTCGGCCTGTCCGAGAGTGGCCCGGGCCGACAGCAGCGAGGCACGGGCGTTCTTCAGCTGCGGCTCGCGCAGCACCAACGGACTCGGCTGCTCATCGG
>JAQYWA010000464.1 GCA_030145265.1 Desulfuromonas sp.
GGGAAAATCTTCTCCCGCCCCATGAATGGTCGCAGTCAGCTGCCCCCTGATGTGACGTGCAACTACCAGGAGTTCGTCGAAACTGTCGCATTCAACGAGGAGCGAAGCCGGGCCGAACACTTCTTCCTCGAGGACGGGGTTGGCTAGAAACGTACGACAGTCGGTCCGCAGCAGCACCGGCGCGACAGAACAGCCCCCCGAACCGGGAGAACCGGGTTCCCCCTTCTGCGAAACCCCCTTGACCGCCGCCAAGGCTTCCACGCCGGCCTGAAAGTTCTCACAGATACCGGCGTGCAGCATGGTCCCGGTGGGCTTTGCAGCCAGGTCTGACTCGAGCTGGTCGATGAACGTGTCAAGTTCCGGTCCCCGGATGGCAAACACAACGCCAGGGTTGGTGCAGAATTGGCCGACGCCGAGGGTGAGCGCCTCGGCGAAGCCGGCAGCGATCTGCGCAGCCTTCTCACGCAAGGCGCCGGGCAGCAAAAATACCGGGTTGATGCTCCCCATTTCGGCAAAGACGGGAATTGGTTCGGGCCGTGCCGCCGCCAGGTCGAACAGGGCGCGGCCGCCCCGTAGCGAACCGGTGAAGGCCACCGCCTTGATCAGCGGATGCCGGGCCATGGCGATGCCGACCTCTTGACTGCTCCCCTGGAGCAGGGAAAACGTCCCGGACGGCATGCCGCACTTGCGGATGGCGGCAACGATGGCCTGCCCGGCCAACTCCGAGGTCCCGGGATGAGCGGGATGTCCCTTGACCAGCACCGGGCAGCCGGCCGCCAGCGCCGAGGCGGTATCCCCCCCGGCCACCGAAAAGGCCAGCGGAAAGTTGCTGGCGCCGAAGACCGCCACCGGCCCCAACGGCAGGTGCAGCATGCGCATGTCGGGCTTGGGAAGAGGAGTCCGCTCGGCGTTGCCCCGATCGATGCGGACACCGACCCAGGAGCCCTCCCGCACCTGCTGGGCAAAAAGCTTAAGCTGGTTGACCGTCCGCCCCCGCTCCCCCTCCAGACGCGCCATGGGCAGGCCGGTCTCTTCAACGGCCCGCCGCAGGAGGTCGTCGCCGAGGGCCAGCAATTCTTCGGCAATGGTTTCGAGAAAGACTCCCCGGCTTTCAAAGTCCGTCGCCCGAAAGACGTCGAAATCCCGTTCGGCCAGTTGCGCCGCCCGGTCGACATCGATTGCGGTCCCTTCACCAAAAGCAGGAGACAGCCATTCTCCGGTCGCCGGGTTGACAGCGCAAAACGTATTTTTTCCAGATCCCACAGCGTCCATCCCGATCATCTGCTGGCCTGTCAGGCTCATGGCATACCCTTCCATTTTGCAAACCTCAAACGGCTTTTACAGCTTGGGCATTTCCTTCTCAAACACCTCCCATACCCGGGTTTTAAGCTCAGCAAAAAACTCTGGCGTCACGAAATTGGGAAGCTTAATATTGGAATTGGGCTGATCGAATACCTGGGAAGGCAGCGCATATTCCGCATCGAGATATCCCTGCTTGCGCTCGAGGGCGAGCCCCAGCAGGTACGCTCGACGCACGGCGGCGGTCAGGTCGTCGGCGGTCACTTCAAGCCCGGTCGCCGCCTTGACCGAATCAACGATAAGCTGATGATTGATCCCCACGCCGACAAATTTGCACAGCCCGATCATATCGTAACCGACGATCAGCAAACCGCTCTGGGTGATGGCGTTGACCCAGAAGTCCAAACTGGTTTCCCCCTGCCGCACCAGCAACAGGTAGGTCCCCATCGACATGTGCCCGCCGGCGATCGCCCAAGGATAGCCCGGGTTGGTTTCCGGGAGGTAGGCCGGCAGTTCCAGCCCTTTGACATGGATGGCATAGCCGGTTTCACC
>JAQYWA010000465.1 GCA_030145265.1 Desulfuromonas sp.
TATCCATAATGATAGATGGAGATCCGGCGGCGGACACCCGACCAGCCGTCCCTCTCTCAATAAACAGAACCGTTGTGAATAACACCGCGAACCTGCTGCAGCAGCAGGTTCCGGACGAAAACTAAATTAACAAGGAGAATAAACGTGATCCTTCCAAGAACGGCCATTAAATTTTTGATCTCGGCCGGGCTGCTGTTGTCCCTGCTCTGCCTTGCGGCCACCCCGGCCCTGGCCGACAGCGACGGCTACTACTGCGTCGGCCGCGGCTACCTGGCCTACCAGTTCAACGGGCTCTCGACACCGGCCGAAGGACATACCCTCTACCTGATCCAGTTCGACCCGAAGAAGGGTTTTATCGGCTCCAGCCAATTTGACCTCGAACCGTTTCAGGTCCACGGCATGCGCTGCCTCAACGACGCCGTCGACCTGCTCGCTTGGGACCGTATCTATCGCATCGGCCTGGACGGCCAGGAGCAGCCCCGGATCGACCAGGTCGAGCCTGCCCCCGAGGATTCCATCTTCCCCGATTTCACCAGCGACAACCTCGGCCGCTGGGCGTTTGCAAGCCGGACCATCCCTCTGAAAACGGCCAGCGGCCGCTTCAGCTTTGAACTGGTTATCGAACAGCAAACCGAGCCCGAGGGCAGCCGCAGCCCTGGCGTGATCCGGCACCAGATCAGGAGCTTCCTCCGGCAGAAAGATGCCAGGGGCACGGTGCTCGAACAAGAAATTTTCGTCGGCAGCCGTGAAGAGACCGTTGACTGACGACAACGAATCCACTCGGCAGCTCATCACCGCAGGGGAAAATTTTCACCGGCAAAGGGCAGATCCAACATTTACATACGCAGCCAGCCGGGTTAAAATGGCTGGCATACATGATTGTTTTTTTCGCTACCGCTCATGCACTGCCTGGTAGGACATGTCTCGGCCAGCTTGAGCACCAACCCAGATTATCGTTACGATGCCAACTGAACCTTACGATTTCCATCGCTGCAAACTCTGCGGCCAACTCGCCGCCGCCCCCCGCTACCAGCTGAAGGGGACCTGCATCCATGTCTGCGCGGCGTGCGACTTTCACTTCATCGACCACCTGGACACCCTGCCGGACGACGAACCTGAGCAGGAAACCCGAACCCTCGACGTGACTGCCTGGAATTTCATCGAGGGGCGCCTGAAGCAGAACCGCCGGCAACTGGGGGAACGACTGACCCTGGCCGGCCGACACCGGTCTCTGGCCGGAGCCGAATGTCTCGATATCGGTGCCGGTGTCGGGCTCTTTTCGCACCTGCTACAAGAAGCGGGAGCCATCGCCTACGGCATCGAGCCTCAGCAGATCTTCCGCCAGTTCGCCCGGGAAAAATTCGGCCTCACCCTAACCCCCGAGACCATCGACGCCCCGTACTGGCAGGACGGCTTTGCCGGACATTTCGACCTGGTCACCCTGTGGGACACCCTCGAGCACCTCAATTTCCCCGTGGAAACCCTGCGCGATGCCTTGCGGGTTCTGAAACCCGGCGGCCTACTGCTGCTCGACACCCCTTCACGGGATTCCTTTTTCTACAAGACCAGCGAGTGGTCTTATCGACTCAGCAAAGGTGCCAACCCGCGCTTTCTCAACTCGCTGTACTCCGCCCGCCCGTTTCGACACAAACAGATTTTCACCGTACGCCAGCTAACCGAACTGATCGAAAACCTCGGCCTCGAAACCATCGAAATGAACCGCTCGGGGCTGCTTGATCCCAGCAACAAGATCGTGCTGGTCGCGAAAAAAACTGAGCGCTGCCCGGGTTCAGCTTGAACCGGTGGACCGACCCAGAGGGTTCCTAACAACAGGCCCCCCATTGCTCAGTT
>JAQYWA010000466.1 GCA_030145265.1 Desulfuromonas sp.
ATGCGCTGGTCCATCAACTGCATTCCCTCGCCTTTGGCGGTTTGCATGATTGACGGAATCTGGAAGGTCTTGCCTTCGCGGATCAGGTTGCTTACTGCGGAGTTGCCGACCAGGATCTCGTGCGCGGCGATCCGTCCCTTGCCGTCGGCGGTTCTCATCAGTTGCTGGCAGACCACCCCTTTGAGGCTTTCGCCAAGCATGGTGCGTACCTGTTCCTGGGCATCCTTGGGAAAAGCGTCGATGATGCGGTCGATGGTCTTCGGCGCCGAGTTGGTATGCAGGGTGCCGTAGACCAGGTGCCCGGTTTCGGCCGCGGTCATGGCCAGCGATATGGTTTCGAGGTCTCGCATTTCGCCGACTAGAATCACGTCCGGATCTTCGCGTAGGGCTCCCTTGAGGGCTGCGGAGAAGGATTGGGTGTGCTGGCCGATTTGCCGCTGATTCATCAGCGACATTTTGTTTTCGTGGATGAACTCGAGAGGATCCTCCAGGGTCAGGATGTGCTCGGGTCGGGTGCTGTTGATTAGGTCGATCATTGCCGCCAGGGTGGTCGATTTGCCGCTGCCGGTTGGTCCGGTCACCAGCACCAGTCCCTTTTTCAGTTGGCACATCTTGCGGATGCCCGGCGGCAGGTCAAGTTGGTCAGCCGACAGAATCGTACTCGGGATGATGCGGAAGACCCCGGCGATACCGCGGTAGGTGTCGAGGATGTTGCCGCGGAAGCGGGCGAGGCCCTTAATCTCGTAGGCAAAGTCGAGGTCGCGGGTTTCCTCGAATTGGTCACGTTGCTCCTGGTTGAGAATTTCAAACAGCAGGGCCTTGGCCTGTTCGTTGGTCAGCGGCGGATAGTTGAGTTTTTCCATTTCCCCGTGCTGGCGCAGCAACGGCGGCGCACCGCTGGAGATGTGCAGGTCGCTGGCCCCCTGCTGCTTCATCAGTTTGAAAAGACCATCTATTTTGGCCATGCATTCTCCTTACAAAGATAATCGAAAGCAGAGTTCGAGGCAAAATAAAGCCCATCACCGAAGGGGGATGGGCTCGGGGATGCATGAGCGATTCCTCTGCTTCATATCTTCGGCAACCCGGCTGTCCGTTTCGCGCTTCAATGGGAGCGCTGAGGATGGATCCGTGGGCTTTGCGTCCTCCGGTCTCCCGGAGTTTGCCTTTTCAGTGTAGCACCATTCTGGCAAATCCTTGGGGTAAAAGTCAAGTCGGCAGAAGGTTAATTAGGCTTGAATTCTGCAGGAACTTTGCGTTATGGTGGCGACCCCGACAAGACGATCGGGTAAATGGGAGGATAAACATGAGCAAAGCACTAGGACTTCTCTCCGGAGGACTCGACAGCAACCTGGCCGCGCTGGCACTGAAACGCCAGGGCGTCGAGGTGTCCTGCATCGCGTTCGTTACCCCGTTTTTCGGTTCGGCCAAGGCCGAAAAGGCGGCGAAGGCACTGGAAATACCGTTGATCGTCAGGGATATCAGTGAGGTACATCTCGAAATGCTGAAGCATCCCCGGTACGGTTACGGCAAGAATATGAACCCATGCATCGACTGTCATGCCATGATGTTCCGCCTGGCAGGTCGGATCATGGAGGAGCAGGGTTTTGATTTTCTTTTTTCCGGCGAGGTGCTCGGGCAGCGGCCGATGAGCCAGAATCCCAGCGCCTTGCGGACGGTAGCCAACTTCTCCGGATATCCCGATCGCATCCTGCGTCCACTGTCGGCCCTGTTATTGCCGATTACTCCGATGGAAGAGCAGGGGCTGGTTGACCGCGACCAGCTTCTCGACATCCAGGGACGCTCCCGGAAGAGTCAGCAGGCGCTGGCCAAGGTCTGGGG
>JAQYWA010000467.1 GCA_030145265.1 Desulfuromonas sp.
CCGCGCATCCGTCCGGCCGACGGCGGCTTTCAGCCGCTGCACCCGGTATCGGACCGCGACTTCGTCCAACTGATCTGCGCCCTGCGACTGCTGCTGCCCGACGCCGGGCTGGTGATGTCAACCCGCGAGAGCGCGGAACTGCGCGACAACCTGCTGCCGCTGGGGATCACCCAGATGAGCGCCGGCTCCTGCACCGCCCCCGGCGGCTACGCGGACAAGGATCTCAGCACCCAGCAGTTCGCCATCGACGACGACCGCAGCCCAGAGGAAGTCTGCAAGCTGATTCGCGCCAGCGGCTACGAGGCGGTCTGGAAAGACTGGGACGGGGCTTTTTTGGATGACCAAAAGGCAATGTAGGGGCGCTGCTTGCCGCGCCCCGGTAGTTTGCGGGCGCGGCAAGCAGCGCCCCTACAGAGAATTGTTCCCCTCATGCCCGATACGATCGATTTCAACCTCTACCTGATCACCGATCGACGCCAGGCCGCTGGCGGCGATCTGCTAAGTGCCGTGCGCTCCGCCCTGCGAGGAGGCGTGCGGGCCGTGCAGCTGCGGGAGAAAGACCTCTCGCCTCGCGAACTGCTGCCGCTGGCCCGCGAGTTGCGCCAGCTCACCCGTGAGTTTGACGCCCGCCTGTTGATCAACGACCGCATCGACCTGGCTATGGCTGTCGAGGCCGACGGCGTTCACCTCGGCGGCGGCTCGCTGCCGGTCACTGAGGCCCGCGCCCTGCTTGGCCCGCAGCGGCTGATCGGCGTATCCACCCACCATCCCGGCGAAATCGCCGCGGCCGCCCGCGACGGAGCCGACTTCGTCACCTTCGGCCCGGTTTACTTTACCCCCTCCAAAGCCGCCTACGGAGCCCCGGTCGGCCTTGAACGACTCAGCGAGTCCTGCGCCAACGCCCCCCTGCCCGTCTTCGCCCTCGGCGGCGTCACTGCCGAACGCGTCCCCGAACTGCTTGAAACCAGCTGCCGCCGGGCCGCCTGCATCGGCGCCATCTTGGCCGCCGCCCTCCCCGAGGCCGCCGCCCGCACCTTTCTTTCCCAGCTGAACGCAGCGACAACAATCTAAAAACACAGCCTTGTAGTCAAGGGGTTCTGGTCTAAACTTATCCGTGAGACACTCCCTTTCCCGAGGCGTTCATGGATATCACCCTGGTTCTCGTCATCCTGCTGACGTCCATCGTCCTGTTTGCCACCGAATGGGTCCGCATGGACGTGGTCAGTCTGATGATCCTGCTGACCCTGGCCATTACCGAGCTGGTTTCGATTGAGGAAGCCTTTTCCGGCTTCAGCAATCCGGCTGTGATCACCGTGGCCATGATGTTCGTCATCAGCGCCGCCATCACCAGCACCGGGGCTATGAGCCGGATGAGCGAACGTCTGATCCGATTAGCAGGCGGCAGCGAATCGCGGCTGGTCGGGGCGATCATGACCAGCGTGGCAACCTTTTCTGCCTTCATCAACAACATCGGCTCAACCGCAGTCCTGCTGCCGGTGGTTTCATCCATCGCCCGCAAATCGAAAATCAGCCCGTCGCGCCTTCTCATCCCGCTGGCCTTCGGCTCCCTGCTCGGCGGTATCTGCACCCTGGTCGGTACGCCGCCGAACATCCTGATGACCTCCCTGCTTCAGCAATATGCCGGCGAAAGCTTCAGCATGTTCGACTTCACCCCGGTCGGCCTGCCGATCGCTGCCGGCGGCATCCTCTACATGGTGGTGGTCGGGCGCCGCCTGCTGCCAACCCGAAAATCAGGAGCCCTCACCGAAGCCTACCAGGTCAAGGAATACATCACCGAGGTGGAGATCCTTGAAAAATCCCCCTTGGCCAACCTGACC
>JAQYWA010000057.1 GCA_030145265.1 Desulfuromonas sp.
TTGCCGAGAGCGCCGGTCCCCTTGTTCGCCTTGGCCGCCACATCCCTGATATTGATCAGGGCGTCATTGGCATTGGTGTACAGTTCATCTTCGACCAGCAGTCGGCCAAAGGTTCCCTTGCCGTCTTTCAACCGATCCGAAATAACACGGAGGTCGGCGACCATGACAGAAGCATCGTCAAAAAGGGACGAGTCCGTCATGAGTTTGCCCAGAGTCCCCTCGCCTTTTTTCAGACGTACCAGCAATCCGTTCAATTCGACGACGGTGGTTTCAATCTCATCGTACAAGCCGGGATCGTTGATGATCCGGCCGAGGGTCCCTTCGCCCTTATCGATCTTGTGCAGAACGCTTTCCATCCTCGATGCCGAGTTGACGATCGAATCACGGCTTTGCTCGACAAGTTCGCCCATTTGGCCGAAAACCCGTTCCTGGTTGCGGTCGAGGTTGGTAATCAACTGGTCGATGTTGGCCCGCTCCTTCGAAGAAATAGCACGGCCGGGTGCCAACGGAGAACTTTCCCGGGAGCCGAAAGAAATCCCGAGAAACTGGCCGCCGAGAAGGTTGGTCTGGCGGATTTCGGCGACGGAATCCGTCTTGATGTCGGTACCCTCAATCACATAAAAATCAACCCGTACCTTGGAGTCGTCAATACTGATATTACGGATTTTACCGACCTCGACCCCGGCCATCCGTACCGGATCGCCGAGCTTGAGGCCAACCGCCGTATCAAAAAATGTCTGATATTCCTTCTGTTCGGTAAATGGTTGCCAGTCCTCTACCAGTTCGATCATTACGGCAAGAACGCACAGGGTCAGCAGGAAAAAAAATCCGACTTTCTTTTCAGTCGACATGGCCATGATTCAGTCCTCTCCCTTGATCCCCTTGGTCGTAGTGTATATGAATTTTCTGACCACCGGATTTTCACTGGCCTTGATCTGATCAGGGGTGCCCACTTCGACAATCCCCTCGGGATCGATCATGGCCACCCGATCAGACAGATAAAGCGCGAAATTGAGGTCATGACTGACGATAATGGTGGTCAGTTGCAACTCTTTTTTCAGATCCATGATAACCCGGGCAAGTTCGTCGGAAGTGACCGGGTCGAGTTCAGCGGTCGGTTCGTCGTACAGAATAAGGTCCGGGTTCATCGCTAGCGAGCGGGCAATCGCAACCCGCTTTTTCATTCCACCGGAAAGCTCGGAAATCATCAACTCCTCTTTACCTTCGAGGCCGACCAGTCGCAGTTTTTCACGGATAATGCGACGAATGCGATTCTCCGGGCAGACTCGCTTCTCCCTCAACCAAAGACCGACGTTTTCCCCGACCGACAGGGAATTGAATAAGGCGGAGGTCTGAAAAACCATGCTGTAACGATAGCCTTTGGGCTTCTTATCGACATCCTCAGCAAAGATATCCTGACCGTCAATGTAGATTTTGCCACTGTCAGGCGTAATCAGTTTCACAATGTGTTTTAGCAGAACGCTTTTCCCGGTGCCCGACGGGCCGATGATGGAAAAGGTTTCTCCCGCCTGAATATCCAGGCTGATATCGCGTAGCACATGGTTGTCCTCAAATGATTTATTGAGGTTTTCGATGCGCAGACCGACTCCCTTGGAACCCTCGTAATTGGTCACAGGGTCGCTGTCTTGGGAAAATCCGTGCATCAGTTTTTTAAAGAAACCACTCATCAAAAATCCGCAAAAAAAAGTCGGTTGATCCGTTACATCATCAGTCGGCTGAGGAAATAGTCCGCGACCAGGATCATCAGAAACGACATCACCACGGCGCGGGTGGTGGACTGACCGATCCCCCGCGCGCCGCCACGGGTCTTAAAACCAACGTAGCAGCCGACGTGGGCAACAATGCCGCCAAACACTGTGGCCTTGATGATCCCCTTGACGATATCCAGATAGCCGATAGCCCGAATCATGTTTTCGTAATAAACATTGTAGGGTACGTTGATAACCGGGTTGATGTCGCTTATAAATGCCCCGCCGGCGATGCCGATCAGCATGGAAAAAATCACCAGAGCCGGTACCGCAAACAGGCAGGCCAGCAGCCTGGGCATGGCCAGGTATCGAATCGGGCTGATTTCCAGTGTTTTGAGGGCATCAATCTCTTCATACACCTGCATGGCACCGACTTCGGCCGCCATCGATGACCCGACCCGACCGGCGACCAGCAGGCAGGTCATGACTGGCCCAAGTTCTTTAACCATCGAGAGTCCGACAATGGCGCCGATCGCTTCCTGTGAACCATAAAGGGCCAGTTCCGAACCAGTCTGCAGAGCCAGCACCATGCCAACGAACAGTGCCAGAACCGAGGCCACCGGAAGCGTGCCGATGCCGATTTCAGCCGTCTGGCGGAATATCGACGGAAGGTTGCGCGGCGCTTCTTTGAAATAAAGGACCGTCTGGCCAAACAGCTTGACCATTTCGCCGGCGGTCTGTGTCAGGTTCAGAATATTGCGCCCCAGGGCTTCGATCATCCAGCTATCCTCGATAACTACAGTGATGCAGCGGGAGACTGTTCACTCCCCCAGGAAATGCTCCAGGGGAGATACAACAGGTTGATCCGGGTTTCGCTGCCGGCACGGCGGTAGCGAAACAATCCTTTCAGAAACGACAGGTCGCTTCCTTTGCCGGTTTCATTCGAGTAGGTGAACAGCGGAAAGACTTCCATGGCCAGGTCGTCGCCACGCACCTCTTTCCAGTACAGGTTCCAGAGTAGAGTCGATACGCTGTTGCCGCTATCGTCCCATTTATGCTGATACAGGCGCCACAGGGGCGACCAGTTGCGTTCCAGTGCCCGGTTTTCCGGAAAAAACGGCTCCATCAGGGCCAGCAGATGGAAATCCGACACATCTTTGACCTTCTGGTAGGAAAAGAGCGGCCACAGGGCGACGCGTTTTTTATATGGAGCAGCGTCTTCCTTGAGTTTTTCTTCGAGGTCTGAGTAGAGAAACAACAGTACGCGGTCGCGGCGGCGATCGAGAATTTCGGTATGGGTCTCTTCGATCTTGTAAATAGGCCAGAGGAACCAGCGCTTGCGGTTGCTGCCGACGTATTCGTCGGCATATAGCGGAAGAAAGCGGTTGCCGTGACTGTATTCCCCACGGGTCACACGTAGCAGGGGCATGGGGAAATTCCACTCATCATAGCCCTTGGCGTGATTGACATGGTGACTGAAGAATGGCCAGAGCAGCGTGCGGGAGGAAATTTCCGCTGATTCCTCGGAGATGTAGAAAGGGAAAACGGCCCGCAACCGTGTAGGAGTTTCAGCATCAAGGTTCAGATCCTGACGGAAGAAAACCGGCCACAAACAGAACTGCTTGCGATAGACACCGGTCTTCCGACTATGGCCGAACAATGGCCAGAACGCCATGCCCGTTTCGTCTTCGCCCTGTATCCGAGACAGAAATGGCCACAGAAGGTTGGTTGTTGTCGTCGTGCCCTTGCGGGTTTGCGAATAGAGGGGAAACAAGGTAAAGCGGATTTCGTCGCGCCACAACCGGCCCAGGATTTTGCCGCCAAAAGGAAAGAAGGCAAAATAGTCGCCATGGTCCTCGGTCTGCCCGTAAAAAACCAACGGGAAAGCCGTGAACTCATTGTTGCTGCCCTGTTCGGTCGTACCAAAATCGAAATCGATCAGCTTCAGCAGTTGAAAAGACGTCTGATCGGGGGCTTTTTTAAGAGAAGCCAGCGGATAAAGAAACTCGCTGAGACTTGCACCCTGCTGGTCGGCGGCCCGATAAAACAGCGGCCGCAGGGCAAATTCGGTTTCCACCGCCTTCTTTTCATACTTTACGAACGGTCCGAGGGTATGGAAACTGCGGTAATCGACCTGCGGAGAAGAGCGATAATCAACCAGGGGCCAGAAAGTCAGAAAGCCGCCCTGCTCGTCACTGGCAACTGCTTCAGATAGCGGCAGCAGACCAAAGAGCAGTATCAGGAAAAACAAGCGCGACAGCATTCAGACCCACCTTGGACAATGAAAAAATAACATTTTAATAAAGAGAGCAGATATTATCACGCTGCAGGATTAAACACAACAATAGGCTCAGCGACTCAAGAAAGCCCTCAAACGTCACGAGAACGCCTTGTGAAAACTACTTCCTCCCGCGTCTTACCAGATACAGGATGCCGTAAATAACCAGGCAGACCACCAGGATGAAAAAGATGTCGCCCAGGGTGACGCCAGACATCAGGCTCTTCCTTCCTCGAGAATCCGGTTTTTTGCTTCCAGAGCCAAGGTGTAATCCGGATCAAGATCGAGGGACTTTTCCAGCGCCTCAAAGGCGCCCCCCTGTTCGCCGTTCTTGCTTCGGCACATCCCGAGCAGATAATAAAATTCCGGACACGGAAAAGCCGCTGTAAATTTCCCACGCTCCTCGATGATATCCAGCGCGGTGGCCGCTTCGGCAATCTCACCACGACCGTAACATTCCATGGCGAATCCAATCTGCTCATAATCGTCAATCAGCGGGTATTCGGGAGTACCTTCGGCAGTCAACATTTCGACCTTTTCCGTCAGGGCTTGCCGAGCAGGGCCGTTTTCAAGGTTAGCGATGACATGCTGCCAGCGGCCGATAGCCACAGGGTAATCGCCAAACAGATAGTCGATCTCGGCCAGATAGTTGAGCACGGCGAGATTATCCGACTGCAGCTTGAGGATGCGATGAAAATACGCCATCGACTTGATCAAATGCTGCCGACATTCGCCAAACTCGGCGAACATCTGGCTGAGGTTGTAATATTCAATGCCAAGTCGCTGGAGCAGTCCCGGATTGTTGCCGTCAAGCAAGGCAAGGATTTTCATATAGGTGATCTTGCGCCGGATGTAGTAACTGTCGACCTCCTTATGGTCGAGCATCAGAATCTGCGCACCTAGATCGGATAAAAAGTGCGGATAAGCATCGCGCAGCAGTTCGGCGTAAGCGACATTGTGGGGGCAGTCAGGAAACTGCCTGAGATAATCATAGACCCCCTGCCCTATCTCGTCGGCGGATGGATCACCCTCATCAAGAGCAGCCGGATGGACCGGCAGGGGGATTTGCGGCAAGACAAAAGGAGCCTGTTCCGGTCCGACATTGACGTTATGTCCAGGTTCGGGAGACCACAGCAGGTAGCTATTCGGATCGAGGGACTTCTCATTTTCTTTCGATGACATACGCAGATTCCTTGACAAGTGACTAGAAGGTTCTTTCGGGAAAAGTATCGATGCCGGCATGCATGCCGACGGTCTTGTAAATTTTCACATCATCCCACGGGCAGGGTAGAATGCCGTCTTGAATGGCCCAGCTTCGTCCGCGAACGGTCTGATCCATTCCGGGCTGCCGAAACGGTGTACTGCCGTCAAGTTTTCGAAACAGTTCGCCCCCCGGCTGGAATTCACGATTAATCCACAACATCAACTGCTTGCCGGTGATGTAGTCAAACCCGTAGCGTTCGTAGCGGATGGCATTATTGTACGAAAGCGGTTCTGCGACAATAATATCGATGCCGAGGGAGTCGACAAAACGTTCAAAATTCTGGAAAAACCGGGAAAACATTTTAAGTCCACGCCGAACCTGGTTGGGCGACAGACCGGCCTGCATGGCTTTTAATTCCTCGGGGAGATTGCGGCGCAAAGTACCGAAACAGTTGTCCCGGCCCCGGTCATCGATATCGATATTGAACCGCGGAGCAGCCGGGTCGTTGATCAGGCAGAAACTCAATTCGATCTGTCGGAACGGAGTGTCCGCGACCTCGACAAAAAAAACACAATCGCGATCGGCCGGATCCAGACGTACCTCAATGCGCAGCAGACTGAATCCTTCAGGGCAGATATAGCTGATTTTTCGCTCACCATCGATACCGCAACCCGTAGCGCGGTCAATCCCGAAAAGGTCGTACAGCGGCTCGGGAAGGATCTGACGATAAATCGCCTCCTTGTCCTTTCTCCCCAGACGGTTGATTTCCTTAAGCGAGAAGAGCGGAAATCCATCCGGGTCGAGCAGATGAGGGGTTCCGAGCCGGCTCATCGGCAATCTCCAGGAACAATGCCGTGCAGCGGAAAGAGCCTGCGTTGCAGAATAGCTAAATTTTTATCCAACGCTTCCTGGGCGCGGGCAAAATCATTGGGCTGAGCGCAATGGGGCCGATCACGGAGAATCCGGTCAGCATAGCCAAGCTTCTGGATGGTGGCAACAAACCCCGGCGGAAGCTGGTCAGGAACTTCGACGCCAACGATGATCGACCACAGCAGTGCCCAGCATCTGGCCACGTTTAATTTTTCGTATCCGCCGCCACCGAGGCAAACCCAGGGAATCCCCGTGGCAAGGAACTCCCTGGCCGCGTATTCAATGACCCCCGTCGTCATTTCGAGTCGCGTCAGCGGGTCGGTGCGCAGGGTATCCACCCCCATCTGGGTGACAAGCACATCTGGCTTGAACGACTTCAGCATGGGCAGCACAACCTTACGAAAGCTCTGCTCAAAAATTAGGTCGTCAGAATGACAGCGAAATGGCACATTGACCGAATAGCCGTAACCGTCCCCCTCCCCCAGTTCGTGAGGAAAGCCGGTATGGGGAAAGAAATCCTCGCCTGATTCGTGTAGAGAAATAGTGAGAACCTGGTCGGTCGTGTAGAAAGCCTCCTGGACACCATCCCCGTGGTGGGCGTCAATATCGACATAGGCGACCCGGAGACCGCGACGAACCAGATCCTGAATGGCGACCACGGCATCATTAAGATAGCTGAAACCTGAGGCCCTGGCCGCATGGGCATGGTGGTAGCCACCGGTCATGTTGAAGGCCACCCGGGCCCCCTCCTCTACCACCAGTCGGGCCGCTTCCAAGGTTCCACCACAGCCGAGCAGCGCCCAGTCGAACACTCCGGGAAAAATGGGATTTTCAATATCGCCCAGGCCGTATCTGAAATTGGCTCTCGGGGTTTCATCGAGGCTGAATTCCTTGAGGGTTGCCACATAGCCAGGGGCGTGAAACCCTGACAGGGCGGATTCCGGCGCCAGGGGGCATTCAACCACACGAACATCGGGGCATTGAAGCAGGCCAAGTTCACAAAGGAGTTCATAGGTCAGGCGATATCGCATGATCTTGAACGGGTGCTCCTCACCGAAGGAGAAACTTTCGAACCGGCTTGAGTAAATCAGAGCCCAAGAGTCTGGATTGGCTGATGTTTTCAACATCTGCCTGTTTTACACCGGAGGCGGTTAAAGGTCAACAATGTTGAAAGGATATGGGAAGGTTGCGTTGGATTTATTTGAGCGGTGGATTAAAAAAAGGGTGGAGCTGAAACAGCTCCACCCTAGTGTCTCCCCTCGGGAAGACATTGTTTGGTACGCCCAAGGGGATTCGAACCCCTGTCGCCGCCGTGAAAGGGCGGTGTCCTAGACCAGGCTAGACGATGAGCGCGTAAATAGTTCAAAGCGATAAAACGCTGTACAATCATGGCTGGGGTGGGAGGATTTGAACCCCCGAATGGCGGAATCAGAATCCGCTGCCTTACCGCTTGGCGACACCCCAAGAACGGATGCACGTTTTAACAAAGTTCTCGGAGTGAGTCAAGGGAAAAACTTTAATTTTTTTTTGGTTATTCCGAGGACCGAACCAAGCAACGAGATGGTCACCATTCTACCGCTGATTCAGGCGGATGTCACCTCGAAAATTTTCGCCTGCGACTCGACCAGAACCTTTCCAGCCAGCTCGATTTTTCCGACAACCGAATAGATCCGTCGTCGTGATGCAACCACCTCGGCCGTGATAATAAGCTCCTGGTCAATCGGCACAGGAGACTTGTATTTGACATTCAACTCGGCGGTGACGAAATGTTCACCGACAGAGCGGCAGGCATACACCCCGGCTTCGTCGACCAGCGCGGCGATGATGCCGCCATGGACAATCCCCTGCCACCCCTGATAGGTATCCACAATGCGAATGATACAGACAGCCCGGCGCCGCTCCCGGTCGATATCAAACCGGGCCTTTAACCCTGCCGCATTGTCAGGACCACAGACAAAACACCTGTCATCGGCTGAAACTTCCATGAAATCTCCTGATAACCATACATGAAAAAAAAACTAAATCTGGCTGAATCGAAAAACAATGATAAACTTGTTCTCACGAAAAAACAAACCACAACGTAAAAGGAGAACTCAAATGAAAAAGGTTGCACTACTTGTCAGTTTGCTGGTAGCCCTCATGACCCTTGCTTGCAGCAAGGAAGAACAGGCACAAGCCCCAGAAGTTAAAAAGGCCACTGAAACCGCCGCCGTAACCATGACAGAGAAAGCTGTCGAAAAGGCTGAACTGGCCGCGACAAAAGTAGAACAGGCCGCCACTGCCATGGCCGAGAAAACTGCGGAAGTCGCTGCGACAGTGGTACCGCAGGCCGAAGAGAGCGCTACCGAGATGGCGACTGCAACCGAATCAGCCACCCTGGCAATGGGGGATAAAGCGGTGGATATGGCCCAAACTCCCGCCACAGCAGTAGAACAGACAACCGAGACCGGCACGGCAGCCGTTGCCGGGGCAACAGCCGTTGTGGCAGGTGCTGCGGCGACCCTGGAGCAGCAAGCTGCCGATAAGGTGCAAGCGGTTTCCCAGACCATGACCAAAACCACCCAGACGGTAGCCCAACAGGCGACTGAACAAACGACTGCGGTCTCCCAGACGGTGGCCCAGACCGCGGTTGCCGCCGAGGCAGCGGCCGCACCTGAAAGTGTTGTTATCGAAGCCAGCTATGGCAATGTCACCCTGTCGCACCAGATGCACGCCGATGAATTTGACTGTGCAACCTGTCACGGAGAAGGAACTCCCGGAGCACTCGATCTGGGCAAAGATAAAGCCCATGAGCTGTGCAAGGGATGCCACAAGGAAAAAGCGGCCGGTCCGACCAAGTGCACTGGCTGCCACGTAAAATAACAATTCACGCGATACGATCAGCAGCAACACAAAGGGGCCGCATTTTGCGGCCCCTTTGTCTTTACTGTTTTTGAACTGATTATTTCTGGGTGTATTTGAACTCGTATTGACGCTTCTTGCCGTCAGCCAGCTTGGTGCCGAGCTTGAAGACATATTCACCCGGTGTGCTCAGGGCAATATCGGCCCCGAAATGGCCCTGCATCCCCATCAGGGCTACAGCCTCTCCCTGCATGCCGGCCGGGTCAACAACCTTGACAGCGGCCACGCCCTGCTCAACGGGTTCGCCAGAGGAAGTGTCAACGAACATGACCATGAAGTGATGGGTCTGCGGCATGCCCATTTTACCCATGGCTTCCTTGACGTCCTTGAGATGGACCATCGCTTCGACGCCATCGATTTCCTGCTCACCAAGCATGAT
>JAQYWA010000058.1 GCA_030145265.1 Desulfuromonas sp.
GCCACCTGGCGTGCGAGCTCATCCTTGGGCATGGAGCTGCGCCCGGGGATGTCGTACTCCTTGGCCATCTCGTACAATTCATCCCGCGTATACTGATCGGAAAATTCTTCCGGGCTGGCTGCGTCAGATTCCTCGCCGGCAGCCGCAACAGTGGCTTCCTCAAGTTCGATCTCGGCGGCACGGGTTTCGCTCTTAATATCGATTTTCCAGCCGGTCAGCTTGGCGGCAAGACGTACATTTTGACCCTTCTTACCAATCGCCAGGGACAACTGATCATCGGGGACGATGATTTCCAGGGCCTGCTCATCATTGTCGACATAGACCCTGGTAACCTCGGCAGGCGCCAGGGCGGAACAGGCAAACCGAGCCGTATCGGGAGTCCACGGAATGATGTCGATCTTCTCGCCACGCAGCTCAGATACGACATTCTGCACCCGAGAACCACGCATACCGACGCAGGCACCGACCGGATCGACATCCGGATCATGGGAAACCACGGCGATCTTGGTGCGACTTCCGGGCTCACGCGACACCGCCATGATCTCGACGAGCCCCTCAGCAATCTCCGGAACCTCAAAACTGAACAGCGCAGCGACGACACCCGGATGGGTGCGAGACAGAATGATCTGCGGCCCCTTGGTCGACATTTTAACTTCAGAGATATGGGCTCTGACCCGATCACCCTGGCGGTAGTTTTCGCGGGGCACCTGCTCACGATGGGGCAGGAGAGCTTCAGCCCGGCCGAGATCGACAATCAGGTCGCCACGTTCGTAGCGGCGGACAATGCCGTTGACCATTTCACCGACGCGATCCTGGAATTCGTTGAACACGCCCTCCCGCTCAGCCTCGCGAACCTTCTGGATAATCACCTGCTTGGCCGTCTGAGCAGCGATGCGACTAAAATTACTGGCATCGAGCTTCATCCCGAGAGAATCGCCGACCTCGACCTCGGGATCGATTTCAGCAGCTTCCGCGAGATCGATTTCCTTGTAGGAATCCTGAACTTCTTCTACCACGGTAACGAATTCAAAAACCTCAACTTCACCCAACTCATCGTTGTAGTGAGCTTCGAGGTCGCGCGTATTACGGTACTTCTTATTGGCCGCAGAAAGAACGGCGGACTCCAGAGCTTCGACGAGCACGGCCCGGTCGATCCCCTTGTCCTTAACAACTTGGTCAATAATATGGTTAAGATTCGTAACCATCCAAACTTCCCCCTATATCCATTAAACTCAGGGTTTCTGCCCCCACGGGGATCCGGCATCATGCAACCGGAAGCACCGCTCGTATTAATTCGATTCAGAATTCGTATTCAAGGTTGGCCTTGGCAATTCCATCAAGAGGAAACTCGACCACGCCACCCTTCTTGTCCGTCTGCTCAATCCGGACCACTCCGTCTTCAATTCCCAACAGGGTGCCAACGAAGGTTTTGCGCGCATGCCCGCGCTGATCCGGGTCAAGACTCTCGAACGTTTTCACCCTGACCAAACTGCCAGCAAATCGTTCAAAGTCCTTGACCTTCTTAAGAGGACGTTCGAGACCGGGCGATGAAACCTCAAGACGGTATGCGGTATGGACAAGATCCTCAACTTCGAGTACGGCCCCTATTTCGCGGCTGGCCTCTGCGCAATTGTCGAGGGTTACGCCCCCCTCCTTGTCGATGTATATCCGCAGGAACCAGTCACGCCCCTCATGGACATATTCCAGATCAACCAGTTCCATCGACATGGACTCAAGGATCGGAACAATAATAACTGAAAGCTGTTCTATCAACGTCTGCTGCGACAAAATCAAACACCCTCAAATAAAAAAAGTGAGCAAAGGCCCACTTTCTTCTTAGTGAACAAAGTTAACAGCAAATTGATACCATGCTTAAGTGGCAATTGCAAGGGGAATATTAACCAGAGACTACCTTTCGCCGCGCACAACCTGCACCGAACGGAGTATCTGGATCGCTTGCGAGTAATCCCCGCTGTCCCTGCCGGCATCAGTATAATAAATGAAAAACCAGCTGAAATCAACAAAGCCAACCAATCCGTAAAAACGCATCGCCACATCATGTTTCATGAACCTGGCCTGCAGCTCGTAAGCATAATCAGCCCCGTAAATCCGGGCCCTGCCGACCTCATAGGAAAGCTCATCGATCCCCTCTTCGCTTTCAAGACTTTCGGCAGCATAGCGCGCCGAATCGGCCACCGAATCACGAGATGGTGCCGCATCGCCGGGATCAAGCGGGCTGAAGTCGATTTCCATATGGGCCCCACTGACAGGACTGAATACAAAATGTTCGTTGGCAGCGAGCCGTTTTGCGACCGCCGTTTCTATGGTGGCCCGTTCGGCCGCCTTGCCCTGCGCTTCGAGGTCATGGGCGATATGTTCGGCCATCTCCTCGACCAGAAAATCCGGAGCCTCGGAAGCAATGATCCATTTTTCATCCGGAAGATTAATGCCCACAGACAGCCCGGGAGCCACCGCCAGCAGGGCATCTGGAGCCGGCGGCACAGCGCAGGCCGACAACACCAGCAACGACCCCAACATAACCAATCCAAACAACTTGTGATTCATAGAGCCTCCAACTTAACCATCTCAAGACTTTTTTGCGAAAGCGTCACCATTGGAAACCATGGGGTTAATTTAGGGTCAAAAGTATAGCAGAAAACCCGATTTATGGTGTCAATACGAGTGAAGTCACGCTTTCGGTATGATAAGTCTGGGGGAACAGGTCGACCGGACGGGACCACTGCACCTGAAAACCGGCCTGCAGCAGAGGCACCAGGTCGCGGGCCAGAGTGGGCGGATCGCAGGAAATGTAAATGATGCGCGCCGGCCGCAGAGCGGCCAGTTCCCGGGCCACCTGGTGGGCGCCGGTGCGTGGGGGATCGAGCACCACCAGATCGAAGCCGCCGCTGCCGGCCAGGGCCGCATACGCCCCCTCGGCCGACCGGGCGTGAAAACGGACATTGGCAAGCGCGTTGGCGGCTGCATTGTTCCGGGCCTTGTCGATGGAAGGAACATGGTCCTCAACGCCGACCACCGCGTCGGCAATCCTGGCCAGCGGCAGTGAGAAATTGCCCATCCCGCAACACAGATCGAGAATCCGCCGGGGACGCCCCCCTTCGATGGCGCCGAGAACTTCGGCCACCAGTCGCCGGTTCTGCTCCAGGTTGACCTGGGCAAAACCTCCGGGGCCGTAGGCCAGACGAAGCTCGGTGTCAGCCAGCGGACGTATGTGCAAATCGTCGTCGCCTAACACATGCAACAGCGTATTTTCACGACCAGACTGGAGAAACAGGGCATAGTCGGCCTCAGCAGCCAGCGGCCGCAGATAGTCAGCGAGAGCATCAGCCGGATCGTCCAGCACGTGCAGCACCACCCGTACCCGCCCCTCGTCGTCGACCGCCATATCGACCCGAGGAATCCGCTCGGAACAGGGGGAAGCCGGGAGCCAGGCGCGAAAACGGGCCAGCGCCCCATTGATCGCACCGGCAGCGATCGGACAGTGCTCGACATCGATCACGTAATGGCTGCCGCGTCGATAGAAGCCCATGACGAAGCCATTGTCGGTTTGCTGGCATTTGAACTGGACTCGGCTGCGGTAGCCCCATTCATCAGGCGCCGCGGCCATAGGCAGGATTTTTTCCGCGGGCAGCGCACACTGTCGCACCAGGGTGTCACGAAAGATCCGCTCCTTCCAATGCGCCTG
Source organism: Desulfuromonas sp. (assembly GCA_030145265.1). GTDB lineage: Bacteria > Desulfobacterota > Desulfuromonadia > Desulfuromonadales > Trichloromonadaceae > Trichloromonas. The sequence continues at coordinate 3,704 of JAQYWA010000058.1, forward strand.
TTCCCGATAGGGCAGGTGCTGCCATTGGCAGCCTCCACAACGACCGAATACCGGGCAAAGAGGCTGGCGGCGCTGATTCGAAGGCTCGACCAGTTCAGTCAGCTCGGCTTCGGCATAGCGTTTTTTCTCACGGGTAACCCGGCAACGCAACAAGTCTCCGGGAGCCGAATGAGGGACAAATACCGCCTTCCCTTCATGACGGCCGACGCCGTTGCCGCCATAAGCCAGGCTGTCGATACGCAGCAGATCGATCATTTCACCAGCCGGAACGGACGGGCCTGTTTCTGGCACTTGGCCAGTTCCAAGGCGACAAAACGGGAAGAAAACTGCGGGCTCTGTAGGTAGGAAAAACTGCTCTTGACAAAAGACTCGATCATCGCGTTGCGAACCGTTTCCAGGTCGGCGCTGGAGATCCCCATGCGCTCTAAATGGCGGGTCCACAAGACTTCGTCACCCAGCCGGCCGCGCACACGGTCGGCTTCGGCGCAGGGGTCGGCCGCGGCGGCAAAAAGCTGCGGGGTGACGGCAATCCGACAGCGAATTTCAATCCGCAGCCGATGATAATCACCGAAATAGCGGTTCGAACCGTCGATAAAATCGATGCGGACGCCGTTAGCCAGATGATCGGTACGTAGGATCTGTTCCATAAGAGTTCTCGATGGTGTTATTGCCGGCTATTCGCCTTGCGGTTTTTTTCTGCGCTCGGAATCGACCCAGTCGATGCTGCGGAACATGCCGTGCAGAATGCGCACCTCGCGGTCGTTGAGCCCGGAACGCCCGAAAATGCGCCGGAAGCTGCGCAGAATATGGTCCGGATTCTGGGCGTCGAGGAACTCGATGCCCACCAGGGACCGTTTCATGTGGGCATACATCCCCTCGAGCGTGCTGCCGCTGGCGAGCTTCTTGCGCCCATGGCTTTTGCCGCGCAGTTCACCCAGAGTTTTGGCCGTTTCGTACAGGCAGAGGGAAACCGCCTGGGCCAGGTTCATCGAAGCCAGCTCGTCGCTGGTCGGGATAGTGATGAAACGCTGGCAGAGATCGAGCTCAGTCGTCAGCAGCCCCTTGTCCTCGCGGCCGAAGACCAGAGCCACCCTTCCCTTTTCGGTCAGGGGGAGGAGATGCCTGGCCGCCTCGTCGGGATGGAGAAATTCTTCCCGGTACTTACCGAACCGGCGGGTGGTACCGAGCGCCATTTGGCAATCGGCCAGGGCCGCGGCCAGGTCGGGAAAGACCTTGGCCTGATCGAGCAGGGAACCTGCCTTGACCGCCATCCGGCGGGCTTCTTCGGCAAGAGGGTCGGCGGTCGGATTGACCAGACGCAGATCGGAAAAACCGAAATTCATCATGGCCCGACAGACCGAGCCGATATTGAGCGGACCCTGCGGCTCGACCAGGACCACGGCCACATTTTGCAAAGAAAAACTGTCGGAGGGTGGCAACGTCATCCCATATCTCCCAGGGCAAATTGAATCATGGCCGCGCCGAGAATGGCGGCCGTTTCGGTACGCAGAATCCGAACACCGAGCGAGACCGGCAGCACACCTGCCGCCTGCGCCTGCGATGTCTCCTCGGCATCGAATCCCCCCTCGGGGCCGACCAGCAGAGCCACCCGGCCGGGGTTTTGCTTATGCACAGCCTCCTTGAGGGTCCAGAAGGTCTCCCCTTCGTAAAGCATCATGCGCAGATCGGCGGAGGCGGCTTCCTTGAGCATTTCGTCCCAACAAAGCACCGGCGCCAGCTCGGGGATCATCCCCCGCCGGCACTGTTTGGCCGCCCGAAGTACCACTTCAGGCCAGCGGTGAGATTTCTTCTGCCCGGCATCCCGTTCCTCAAGGGTGATTGAGCGCTGAGACGTATAGGGAACGATCCTGCTGATTCCGATTTCAGTGAGTTTTTGTAAAATCAGTTCAAATCGCTCTTTCTCAGGCAGGGCCTGAAAGACAACGATTTCCAAAGGGCTTTCAGCCGCGTCGTTAAATTTCTGAAAAGGAACGACCAGGCTGCCCTGCGGATCATGTTGCGAAAGGCGCGCCCGCCAATAGTTCTGGCGAGAATCCACCAACGTATAGACGGCACCGGGACGCGGCTCCCAGCAGTCGAGAGCGGCGACCGCCTCGGACGAAAGCAGTATCTCGCGCTCGAGCACCAGCTCTCCCGGTACGCGAATAATACTGCCGCTGCCGCCCCGATTAACGCATGATCGGTGCAAAGCCGGCCTCCCGGTACCTGGCAAAACGGACACGGGCCGCCGCCGCCAGTTCATCGTCGTAGACCTCGGCGAAAGCGATAACCTTCTCAAACTGGCGGACAAATTCCAAAGAACAGGGGTGCCCCATGATCAGCACCCGGGCGCCGTTCGGATTGCGCTCCGCGGTGCCGATCACCACCGGATCATCCAGGCAGTCGACCGCACCGTTATCACAGGCATGGGGAATAAACGCCCCCTTCTTCCAGGTCCACATGAACCGGTCGAGAGTAACCGCCTGGTTGTCGTCCGTGACGGTAATCAATACCCGCCGGCCACCCGCGAAGAACTCCTCGGCCAGCTCGCAGAGATGTCGGGCCTTTTCGGGCTTTTTCAGCTTGATGAATTCGACATTGGTCATTGGGCAGCACCTGTGGTTGCAATAAAAAAACGACCTGAATCATAAACGACAGCCGGGCGCATGAAAAGGTCTTATTTACTCAAGGCCTTTCCATGCGCCCGGATAACCGTAACGCAAACAGAGCGTGATGGATGTGCTTATCAGGCGGCCCGGCCGGCGGCCTCGCGGGCATAGGCGGCACCCCGGTCGATCGCCTCGACGTTCATCGGAATGAAGCGGTGGTTGCGCTTCGGCAGCACATCCTTCAGAGCGCCTTTCAGACTGTCCAAGGACACGGCGCCGGACAGCTCGGCATAGGCACCGATAGTGATCATGTTCAGCAGACGGGGATCCCCGAGTTCAAGGGCCATATCGTTAATCGGGATGCGCACGACCTGAATGTCATCGCGACCATCGCCAGCATCTTCGACCAGCGAACTGTTGATAATGCACAGACCACCGGGACGCACACGGCTGAAATATTTTTCCATGGACAAGGGATTGAGAATCAGGGCGGCGCCGGGATTACCGATGACCGGTGAACCAACCTCATCATCGGACACAACCACGGTACAGGTCGCGGCACCGCCACGCTTTTCCACTCCGTAAGCAGGAAAATATGAGACGTTGCGGCCTTCGATAATCCCCGCGTAGGCCAGCAAGTTGCCAATCAGCAGAATACCCTGGCCGCCGAACCCGGCCATGAATACATCGTAGTTCATTATCATTCTCCGTAAACTGCGGACCACTCAGGCCGCGGTGGAATCCTTGAAGGTCCCCAGTGGGAAATAAGGAATCATTTCGCTTTCGACCCGGGCGTTCGCCTTGAGAGGATTCATCCCCCAGTTGGTCGGGCAGGCAGACAGCACCTCGACAAACGAAAAGCCCTGTCCCTTGACCTGCACCTCGAAAGCCTTCTTGACCACGCGGGCGGCCTGCAGGATGTTTTTCGGCGAATTAACCGCAACCCGGGCCGAATAAGTGACCCCTTCAAGATTGCTGAGCAGTTCTGCCATGCGAATCGGATAGCCGTCAGTGCTGACATTGCGCCCGTAAGGGGAAGTCGAGGTTTTCTGTGACGGCAGAGTAGTCGGTGCCATCTGGCCGCCGGTCATACCGTAGGTGGTGTTGTTGACGAAAATCACCGTCATCCCCTCACCCCGGTTGGCGGCATGAATGATTTCACTGGTGCCAATGGCCGCCAGGTCGCCGTCGCCCTGGTAGGTAAAGACGATCTTGTCCTGGTGCACCCGTTTCACCCCGGTGGCCACCGCAGGTGCCCGCCCGTGCGGCGCCTCGACGACATCGATGTCGAAATAGCCATAGAGGAAAACGCTGCAGCCGACCGAGGCGACCCCGATGGTGCGATCCTGCACGCCGAAAGCATCCATCGCATCAGCGACCAGGCGGTGAGTGGTGCCATGCTGGCAACCGGGGCAGAAATGGGTCTGGACATCCTTGAGGGAATCCGGGTGCGAGAATACCTGCTTCATTTCAGTCGACATGATCAGTCCTTGTAATGCTTGCGGATCTGGGCCAGCAACTCTTCGGGGGTCGGCAATGAACCGGCTCCAGGCGGACGGCCATAGAAGAAGACATCGGCATCGCGGGCCACCGACAAACGGACATCCTCGACCATCTGTCCGGTGTTAAGCTCGACGCAGAGCACGCGCTTGACTTTGGACGTCGTCTCGAGAAAGGCCTTTTCAGGGAACGGAAAGAGGCTGATCGGACGCAGCAGACCAACCTTGAGCCCCTCTTCACGGGCCATGCGGATAGCGGTCTTGGCAATACGCGCCGTCGAACCGAAGGCGGTCACTACCAGTTGAGCGTCGTCCAGGTCGCTGGCCTCGTAACGAACTTCCTTATCCTTGAGTTCCTGGTATTTGCGGTGCAACTTCCAGTTGTGTTCCTCGAGTTCGCCATCGCCCAGGAAGAGGGACTTGACCACCCGCTGCGGCCGACCGTCCTTGCCCGACACAGCCCAATCCTTGGCCGGCAGATCACCGGGACTGATGTAAGGGTGCGGCGTCAGGGCTTCCTTCATCTGTCCGATCACCGAATCGCCCAGCAGCATGGCCGGCACCCGGTAGCGATCGGACAGGTCGAAGGCGAGCATGGTCAGGTCGTACATTTCCTGCACCGAATCCGGCGCCAGGACGATGATATGGTAGCCGCCGTGCCCACCCCCCTTAACCGCCTGAAAATAATCGGCCTGGGAGGCATCGATGCCGCCGAGCCCGGGGCCGCTGCGGCAGATATTAACGATCAGGCCGGGGAGTTCGCTGCCGGCCATATACGAAATACCTTCCTGCTTGAGGGAGATTCCGGGGCTGGACGACGAGGTCATGGCCCGGGCACCGCAGGCGCTGGCCCCGAGCAGCATGTTGATCGAGGCGATCTCGCTCTCGGCCTGAATGAAAACTCCGCCAACGTTGGGAAATTCGCGGGAAATATACTCCGGAATATCGCTCTGAGGGGTAATCGGATATCCGAAATAATAGCGGCAGCCGGCCTCGATAGCCCCCATGGCTACGGCCTCGTTTCCTTTAACTAACAGACGCTTCTGCAAAACGACCTCCGAACAACCTGACACCGCACGCCAACAACCGACGTGCCTGAGGATCAGGTGGTAAATTTGTGTCCGTTATTTATTGATGCCTTCGAAAATACTCATCGGATGGCTAAGCAAAAATTTCGACCTACAAGGCCTGGTGGTTTTTCGGGAGCGAAGGCCTACACCAGGGAGGTCGAGGTTCTGAAAAAGCACCGTAACGCCGTAGGCGGACTTTTTACGACGCCATCATTTTTTGATTTCCCGAAAAACCGTGATCGCCACATCCGGGCACATCTGGGCACAGAGGGCGCAGGAGGTACACTTTTCAAGATCTTCTTCAGAGATGACGGCGGGCATGAAACCCTGCCGGTTGATCTTGTCACTCATTTTAATCAGGCCACGCGGGCAGGCTATGGTGCAAAGCGCGCACCCTTTACAGCGCAGTTCATCGATTACTACTTTCGGCACGACTGAATTCCTTCCCAACAGATTTCCG
>JAQYWA010000059.1 GCA_030145265.1 Desulfuromonas sp.
TTACAGCGTTTTTTCAGGACTTCGACATACCTGATGTATGCCTTCACCCCTGAAAAATCACTAAGCCTTGTATGACGAAATTTTTGCTTAGCCATCGAAAAACTTTTCGAAAGCATCATACATAACAGCATGAGCCCTCTCCCTTTTGCGAGAGGGACAAACCTCATGGAGCGGCTCGCATGGAAACCTGGATTCAGGACATCTTTCACTGGCTTCCGACCGGAGCGGGATATTACGTCCTGATTTTCCTCATTTCTTTTTTCGAGTCCCTGGCCGTAGCCGGCCTGATCGTTCCCGGCAGTACCCTGATCGTGTTCTCCGGCTTTCTGGCGGCCAACGGCAAAGGCGGCTACGGCGCCCTGGTTTTTGCCTCGACCCTCGGCGCCATTTTGGGCGATCTGCTCAGCTACTGGCTCGGCGCCCGTATGGGCGCTTCGCTCCTGCGCAAACCTGCCTTCCGCCGCTACCATACCCTGCTCAAAAAGTCAGAAATCTTTTTTGTCGAACACGGCGGCAAAAGCGTTTTTCTCGGGCGCTTCATCGGATTTCTGCGCCCCTTCATCCCCTTCATCGCCGGCCATGCCCGCATGCGCCCCCAGATCTTTGCCGGCTACGCGGTGATCAGCGGCATCCTCTGGGGGCTGGCCTATCCCGGCCTCGGTTATTTCTTCGGCGCCAGCTGGAATCTTGTGGAAATCTGGATCGGACGCTTCAGCTACCTTCTTGCCGCCCTGATCGTCCTACTGGTCCTCAATCACCTGTTCTGGAAACGCCTGGCCCCGAGGCTGTCGAAACTGGCCATCCGCTCATGGAACAGGATCTCAACGAAGTGGGAAAAGGTACTGCAAAACCGATTCATGCGCAGCCTCGCCAACAATTATCCCGATTTCTGGGACTTCATGGCCGACCGCTTCAGCCTGCACCACGGCACCGGCCTTTACCTGACCGCCGGATTCAGCGGCGTAATCCTCTTTGCCTCGCTGTTCATCTGGGTCGTCGGCCCGCTGACCAACCTCGACCACCAAGTCTACCAATGGCTGGCCCGCATGCAGCACCCGACCAGCGATGTCATCATCCTGATCATTACCTATTTCGGCAACGCCACGGTGATCATTCTGCTCGGCCTCTGGGCCTGCCTCTGGCTGGTGCTGCAAACCCGCTATTTTTCCGCCGTCATTCTGGTCGGAGGCACCGCGGCAGGGGAACTCCTGGTATTTCTGCTCAAGCTGCTGTTCGAGCGGGCCCGTCCCGAATCCTATTTTCCGAGCCTGGCCACCGCCATTCTCAGCTTTCCCAGCGCCCACGCCTTCGTCGCCCTGGTCTTCTACGGTCTGCTGGTCTACATGCTGCTCAACACCCTGGACAACCTGCAGAGTCGTTTTTACCTGGTGGTTTCAGGCAGCGCCCTGGCCCTGCTGATCGGCTTCAGCCGCCTCTATCTGGGCATGCACTGGTTCAGCGACATTCTCGGCGGCTTTGCCCTGGCAGCGGCCTGGCTGACCATCCTGATCACCGCCTGCGAAATGCGCCTGCGGCACGGCGGCGAATTCCCCTGGCGTGGCAGCGGGCCACGGCATCGACCCTCTCGGCCCCTGCGCCTGATCATCCTCAGCCTGACCGGAATTATTCTGCTCTGGAGCCTATACGCTTATATCGGCCACCGCCTGCATATCGATCTTCAGGGCAAGCATATTTACAATCAACAGCAGATGGGCTAGGATGCGCGCGCATCTGGACCACATCAACTTTTCAGGATAAGAGCATGAACGTACGTTTGCCGGCCGAGTGGGAAGACCAGGATGGCGTGCTGCTGGCATGGCCGCACGCAGACAGCGACTGGCGCGACGACCTGACTGCCGTCGAACCGGTCTTCGTCAACATCGCCAGGGAGGTCAGCCGATTCGAACGGGTGCTGATCGTCGCCCCGGAGATCGCACCGATCAAAGAGCGGCTGAAAAAAGCCGGTGTGGACATGCAGCGGGTGAGCCTGCAGCAGATGCCGACCAACGATACCTGGGCGCGTGACTTCGGGCCGCTCACGGTATTTGAAGACGGCCGACCGGTACTGCTCAACTTCGGTTTCAACGGCTGGGGTCTTAAATTCGCCGCCAACTTCGACAACCTGATTACTGACAATCTGACCCAAGCTGGCGCGTTCGGCGAACGCGAGGTGCGCATCCCCGGCCTGATTCTCGAGGGCGGCAGCATCGAAAGCGACGGCGCGAATACCCTGCTCACCACCAGCGAATGCCTGCTTGACGCCAACCGCAACCCGCATCTGGTTCGCGAAAAAATTGAGGCGGCCCTCGGTCGCCTGTTCGGCACGACCCGTTTTCTGTGGCTGGAAAACGGCTACCTGGCCGGCGACGACACCGACTCGCACATCGACACCCTGGCTCGAATGTGTCCGGATGACACCATCGTCTATGTCCAATGCGACGACCCGCAGGACGAGCACTTTGCCGCCCTGGCGGCAATGGAAGCGGAGCTCAAGGCCTTCCGCACCGATGACGACCGCCCGTACCGTTTGCTTCCCCTGCCCTGGCCGAAAGCCTGTTTCGACGAGGATGGACATCGCTTACCGGCCACCTACGCCAACTTTCTTGTCATCAACGAAGCGGTGTTGGTGCCGACCTACCAGGACAAACAGGACGCCGCCGCCCTTGAAACCATCGCCCGGGCCTTTCCCCAGCGGAAGGTCATTGACATCGACTGCCTGCCGCTGATTCTGCAACACGGTTCACTACACTGCGTGACCATGCAGATCCCCAAAGGAGTACTGGCATGAAACTGTTGAAAGTCGGATTGGTTCAGCAGAGTTGTCGTGACAATCGCGAAGAGAATATCGCCAGGAGCATCAGTGGCATCCGCGAAGCTGCGACCAACGGAGCCCGGCTGGTGGTGCTGCAGGAGCTGCACTGCGGGCCATATTTCTGCCAGACCGAGGACACCGCCTGCTTCGACCTGGCGGAACCGATTCCCGGACCGGCGACCGATACTTTCGGCGCCCTGGCCAAAGAGCTCGATATCGTCATCGTCACTTCGCTGTTCGAAAAGCGGGCTCCGGGGCTTTACCACAACACCGCCGTGGTGCTGGAAACGGACGGGAGCATCGCCGGTAAATACCGCAAGATGCACATCCCGGACGATCCCGGCTATTATGAAAAATTCTACTTCACCCCCGGCGACCTCGGCTTCACCCCCATCGACACCTCGGTCGGCCGCCTCGGCGTGCTGGTCTGCTGGGATCAGTGGTACCCGGAAGCGGCCCGCTTGATGGCCATGGCCGGGGCCGAAATGCTCATCTATCCCACCGCCATCGGCTACGACCCGCGCGATGACCAGGAGGAGCAGACCCGCCAGCGCGAGGCCTGGGTGACCATCCAGCGCAGTCACGCGGTAGCTAACGGCATCCCGGTGATCAGCGTCAACCGGGTTGGCTTCGAGGAGGATCCTTCCGGAGTCGGTGCCGGCGCCCAGTTCTGGGGCAACAGCTTCGTCGCCGGCTGTCAGGGAGAGCAGGTGGCCGTGGCCGGTAATGATCAGGAGCAGGTCCTGGTCGTCGACATCGACCGCCAGCGCAGCGAAGATGTTCGCCGTATCTGGCCGTACCTGCGTGACCGCCGAATCGACGCCTACGACGACCTGGTACGGCGCTACCGGGATTAGTAGACATGTGAGGGGTAATGGGTGAGGTGAAAAAGCGCTTCACGCCCAAACGCAAAGAGGCCGGACATGCTGTCCGGCCTCTTTGCGTTTAGCGATAATGCAATAATCAGTAGCGGGTGTCGGCAAAATCGACCCAGCCCCCGGCCTGCACCAGCGCCTTGTCGAAAGGGCTGAGGTCGAAGCTGTAGGTCTCGGTTTTACCACCGGCGGTGGCAATCACGTTCTGTCCATCGAGATCGACGCTGATGCCGACCTCCCCCTCTTTTTCGAGGGCGAACAGGCGATCGAGATCAGCCTTGGGCAGCTCGATGGCGAGCATGCCTCCGTTGAAGGTGTTCTGCCGAAAAATCCGGGCATAACTTTGGGCAATGATGGTATGCACACCGTTGACCTCAAACACCCAGGGGGCATGTTCGCGGGACGATCCACAGCCAAAGTTTTCACGGCTGACTAGCACCCGGGCATTTTTCAGCTTATCGCCCTTGGGATCGAAATTTTCAAGATTAAGATCCTCAAGCATGTAGGGCTTGAGGGCTTCCTTGGTCACCTCGGTCAGGTACTTGGCCGGGATGATTTCGTCGGTATTGATATCGGACCGGTCGAGAAAGATGGCCGGGCCGCCAAACAGTTTATCTGTCATGTCGTATCTCTCCTGCGTGATCCGTTACATGGAACGGGCGTCGGTGATGACACCGGCGATAGCGGTTGCCGCGGCGGTCGTCGGGCTCATCAGGTGAACCATCCCGCCCTTGCCCATCCGGCCGTTAAAATTCCGGTTACTGGTCGAGGCACAGACTTCACCTCCGGACAAGACTCCGTTGCTCATGCCGAGGCAGGCGCCGCAGGTCGGGTTGGTCACGCAGAAACCGGCGTCCATGAAAATCTGGATGATGCCCTCGGCCAGTGCTTGGCTGAAAATCTTGGGCGTAGCCGGTGAAACAATACCGCGTACGGTATCGGCAATCCGTTTTCCCTTGAGAATCTCGGCGGCCTGGCGCAAGTCTTCGATACGGCCGTTGGTGCAGGTGCCGATGTAAACCTGGTCAACCGGGATCCCCGCCATTTCGGCAACCGGCTTGACGCAGTCCGGCTTGTAACCGTAGGTGACATGGGGCTCCAGGTTCGTCAAATCAAAATCAAGGACCTTGTCGTAGCTGGCGTCATCATCGGAAACCCATTGACTGTAATCAGACAGCGCCGCATCCGGGCTTTCAAACTCGTCCTTGATGAATGGCCAGAGATACTCGACAGTGGTCATGTCGGGCAGGCAAATGCCGCAGGTCCCGCCAGCCTCGATGGCCATGTTGCACAGGGTCATGCGCGCTTCCATGCTCATGTTATCGATGATCGGTCCGCGGAATTCGAGTACCCGGTCCGTCGCCCCGTTTACCCCGAGTTGGCCAATAACAAAGAGGATGACGTCCTTGGCGTAAACCCCCTTCGGCAGGCTGCCGGTCAGGTTGACGCGGATGGTGGCCGGTTCGCGGAAGGCACAGACCCCCTTGAGGATGCCGACCTCCAGGTCGGTGGTGCCAACGCCAGCGGCGAAGGCGCCGAAGGCGCCATGGGTACAGGTGTGGCTGTCGCCCATGATCACCGTATAACCGGGACGGATGTACCCCTTCTCGGGGAAAATTGCGTGACAGACGCCGTTGTGGCCAATGTCAAAGAAATCTTTGATCTGGTGACGGCGGGCCCAGTCGCGCAGCATTTTCGCCTGCAGGGCGGTCTTGCTGTCCTTCGAAGGGGTAACGTGGTCAATAACCGCCTTGATCTTGGTGTTGTCGAAAACCCGGTCCTTGCCCCTCGCCTCGAGATCGGCAATGGCCACCGGGGTGGTGATTTCATGGCACAGCACCCGATCGAGGTCGAGCACCTTGGTGCCAGGAAACGGTTCGTCACGCAGATGCGCAGCGAAGATTTTTTCGGCGATGGTCTTTCCCATACTCTCTCCTTCTTATTTCAGTTCGATAATACAGCCCGGAGATTCTATCCCAACCGGTCTTAACTGGCAAGCTTGACGTAAACCAATGTGGTCACAAAGCAAGCGGGACGGCTGCTGCCGTCCCGCTCGGGATCAGGGTGGACGCAAATCGTCAGAGGTGGATCTCGTTGCGTTTGGGCGCCGTGGCGATCTTGTTCAAGGCGTTGATATAGGCCTTTGCGCTGGCCACGATGATGTCGGGATGGGCTCCCTGGCCAAGCACCTCACGGCCGTCATGTTCGAGCCGAACGGTGCACTCGCCCTGGGCATCGGTACCGCCGGTAATAGCGCCGACCGAAAAATGCAACAGGCGGGCCTTACTGCCGGCAAGTTTTTTGATTGCCTTGAACGTGGCATCGACCGGGCCGTCACCCATCTGAGCGGTCTTTTTAACCTTGCCGTCGACTTCCATTTCAACGGTGGCCGTCGGAGCGGCAAAAGAACCAGACGAGACATTCATCTGCAGCAGTTTGTAGACTTCGGGGACACGGAGGATTTCGTCGGCGACAATGGCGTCGAGGTCTTCGTCGAAAATTTCCTTTTTCTGGTCAGCCAATGACTTGAAACGTACGAAAGCCTTTTCGATATCCTCTTTGCCCAGGTCGTAACCGAGTTCCTTAAGCCGCTTGATGAAGGCATGGCGCCCCGAATGCTTACCCAGCACCAGCTTGTTCTGGTTCAGCCCGATCGACTCGGGGGTCATGATCTCGTAGGTCGATTTTTCCATCAACACACCGTGCTGATGGATGCCGGCCTCGTGTGCAAAAGCGTTGGCACCGACAATCGCCTTATTCGGCTGAACAACGATACCGGTAATGGTCGAAAGAAGTTTGCTGGCGGCGTAGATATGCTCAGTGACCACGTTGGTGGTGTAGGGCATGATATCCTGCCGGGTCCGCAGGGCCATAACGACCTCTTCGAGGGAACAGTTGCCGGCCCGCTCACCGATGCCATTAATGGTGCATTCGACCTGCTCGGCGCCGGCCTGAATGGCCGCCAACGAGTTAGCCACCGCCAACCCCAGGTCATTGTGACAGTGTACCGACAGAATGGCCTGATCGATATTCGGCACATGACTCTTCAGGTAGCTGATGATATTGAAATATTCCGACGGGATGGTATAGCCGACGGTGTCCGGGATGTTCACGGTTTTGGCCCCGGCGGCGATGACCGCCTCGACGACCTGGGCCAGAAACGGCAACCGGGTACGCACGGCATCCTCAGCGGAAAACTCGACATTCGGGGTATAGCCAGCGGCCCGCGAGACCGCCTTGACTGCGTTTTCGATAACCTGCGCCTCGCTCATTTTGAGCTTATATTTCATGTGGATGTCGCTGGTCGCGATAAAGGTATGAATACGACCTCGCTCGCCGGCGTATTTGAGTGCTTCCCAGGCCCGGTCGATATCCATGTTGCTGGCCCGGCTGAGGCCGGCGATCTGCGGCCCCTTGATGGCCTGGGCGACCCGCTTGACCGCTTCGAAATCCCCTTCCGAAGCAATCGGGAAACCGGCCTCGATAACATCGACGTTGAGTTTTTCAAGCAAATGGGCAATCCGCAGTTTTTCCTCGATGTTCATGCTGGCGCCGGGAGACTGTTCACCATCGCGTAAAGTCGTATCAAAAATCTTGATGTTCTTGGTCTTACTCATGATTTCCTCCAGATAAGTTCCCCGCCCGTAATGGTCGAATAGAGGGACGGCCCGTGTCAAGAATCGTTGCATCAACCAGTATACCTGCCAGACCGGCAGTGACTAGCTCCCCTAGATCGGATTCCACGTGACCACCTCCTTTCAAAACAAAAAGCTCCCGCCCCATACAGGGGCGAGAGCTTGCGCTTCGCGGTACCACCCTGATTCGGCCTTAACGGCCCTTGCTTGTCCCTTTACGCAGGCTCACGGCACAAGCTAACTGCCATGACAACCGACAGCCTCACCAATGCGACTCCGAGGCGAGTTCAGCAGATTTCCGTACCGGCTCGCAGCAACCGCCGGCTCTCTAAAACGGAAAAAACCGCCTACTACTCCTCTTCAACGTCTTTAACGTACAGTGTCTATACACTAAAACAGAGTTAACGAGCCCCTGTCAAGCCGGTTATTACCCGGGGACACTGACAAAGGCATTTTTTCGACAACACCATACCCCATTTCGATGCTGCGGAATAATAACGCTGCCTGCCGACAGAAAAAGAAACCTGAGCGGCAATACCAGGTATGCTGGCTGGAGAAGATATGGCCCGACCTCCAATCAGAAGGGCTCCATAGTCAGCGCAGATAGCCCAAAATGGTTTCGCCGGCAACCGTGCGATCACCAAGGCGCACTAGAATCTCGGAATCGGCGGGGAAATAGACATCCACCCGCGATCCGAAGCGGATCAGGCCGTAGCGCTGACCTTTTTCCAACAAGTCGCCAATGACCGGGTACGTGACGATCCGCCGGGCAATCAACCCGGCAATCTGCACAAACAGCAGGCGTTTGCCGTTCGCCGCCTCAAGCAGGATTCCGCCCTGTTCGTTCTGCAGACTGGCCTTGTCGAAGGACGCGTTAAGGAACTTCCCCTTATGGTAGAACATGTCCACCACCTTGCCGCTGAAGGGTACGCGATTGACATGGACATTGAAAACCGACATGAAGATACTGACCTTGGTGGTCTCGCCCTTGAAATAGCGCTCTTCATTCACCTTGCCGACGAAAATGACCTTGCCGTCGGCCGGAGCGATCACGGCCTCTTCCTCCGCAGGAGTAACCCGTTCGGGGTTGCGGAAAAAATAAACGGCGAACAAGGTGAGAAGCAGCAGGATGACGGTCAGGCACTTCAAGCCAAGCAGGGCAAAGACCAGGGTAATAAAGGCGAATAGGGCAATGAAAGGATAACCTTCGACGGCCACCGGCTGATTTTTATTTTGCATGTGGGAATCTCGCAATTGGTCAATAAAGCCGGGCGGTTGAATAAGGGGCAGAAATGCCGGGTTTATCGATATTTTAGTTATTTATCGCCGCAGGCAGCGACTCGGAATGGACTATTTCTTATAACACAGCGGGCGAATCATGCCAACGCTTTTCCCTTGGCACAACCCGCCCACTGTCTGTCTTTCAGTCTGAATCAGAAGAGAATCAGGCGCCCTTCCAGCCTTTTGGCCCCCGGCCGAGAACCACCGGCCCGGAGCGGACCAGTTCCTTGATCCCCATCGGTCGCAGCAGTTCGACAATGGCATCGATCTTGGCCGGCGATCCGGTCACTTCGATGGTATAGGAACGCGGAGTCACATCGACGATCTTGCCGCGGAAGATGTCAACGATGCGCAGCACTTCGGCCCGGGTATTTTCTTCGGCAGTCACCTTGATCATACCCATTTCCCGCTCGACAAAATCCTGGCCGGTGAAATCAATGATCTTTATGGTATTGATCAACTTGTTGAGTTGCTTGGTGATCTGCTCAAGAATCTGATCGTCGCCACTGGTGACGATGGTCATCCTAGAAATGGACTCGTCCAAGGTCGGAGCGACAGAGAGGCTCTCGATATTGAAGCCCCGCCCGGAAAAAAGTCCAATCACCCGGCTGAGCACCCCGAATTCATTTTCGACAAGTACGGAAATCGTATGTTTCATATCAGGAAATTCTCCTAAACACTATTCTTTCAGGGAGGCTTATCAGGAAGCCAGTACCATTTCATTCAGACCGGCG
>JAQYWA010000060.1 GCA_030145265.1 Desulfuromonas sp.
CTGGCTGGCCACCAGCGGCGAGTGAACGAAGAGCACCTGACACTGGGAATCTTCCACGATGTGGCGGAGGGCGGAGAGTCCGAGGGTGTGGTAGGCCGGCACCGAAACGGCGCCGCAGGCCATGGCACCGATGTCGGCGTAAACACAGTCGGGGCCGTTGGGGGCCATGATGACGACCCGCTCTCCTCGCTCAACTCCGAGAGCCACCAGTCCGCGGGCAAATAGAAGAATCGTCTCTTCGAGGGAGGCCCAGGAAATGTCTCGATATTGCCCCTGGTGTTTGTGGCGGAGCGCGGTATGCTGGTGCAGGCGACGGGCCTGTTCAAGGATCATGCGGGGCAGGGTGTCATTCATAGAGCCTCCGATCGAAAAATCACTCGTTCAGAACGGACAACTGCTGGTAAGATAGGGCCGCTTCTCTGATGTTGGTTTTTGGGTCGCGGTTTTTTGTCTTGAATCCGGAGGGTAACGATGGTTCTTGGAGTCACCGGTGGAATCGCCACTGGCAAAAGCAATGTTGCTGGGATGTTTCGTGCCCTTGGCGCAGTTGTTGTCAGCGCCGATGAATTGGCTCGAGAGGTTGTCGTTCCCGGTGCTGCGGCCTTGCCAAAACTGGTCGAGCGCTTCGGCGAGTCGATACTGTTGGGGGACGGCACGCTGAATCGCAAAGCCCTGGCCGAAATCATCTTCGCCGATCCTGAAGCGCGGGTAGCCCTCAACGCGATTATGCATCCGGCTATTGCCGATCTGGCCGAACAGCGGCTCTGGGAGCTGTCCCGGGGGCAGGGTTTGGTCGTCTATGAGGCGCCCCTGCTGTTCGAGGCCGGTGCCGAAGGGCGGGTGGATGCCGTGCTGGTCGTCACCGCTGATGAACAGCAACAAGTGCGCCGCCTGATGGCCCGTGACGAAATCGGTGAACTTGCTGCCCGGGCGAGGATCGCAGCCCAGATGCCCTTGGCGGAAAAAGTCCGCCGGGCCGATTACGTTATCGATAATTCGGGGACCCTGCTGCAGGCCGAAGCCCAGGTCAGGGAGCTGTTTGGTCGTCTTCAATCCCACTCGCCCAATCCTGATCCAGTTCCCTGAAAAACATCAACGTCTGGTCCATCGTTTCCTGCCAGCGGGGGTTTTCCCGGGTGGCCAGAACATGCGAAACTTCAGGGCCGAACTGATGAAGCCGCTTGCGTCTGCTGCCCAGTTGGCGTAACAGGTCGTGGGCGCTGGCGGCATCGATCGTTAGGTCGCCCTTTGCGCTGAAAATCAGCGTCGGCGCTGAAATCTGGCTCAGGCTACGGCGGATGCGCCGGATTAAGCGGTAAATCTGGAAAATCCCGTTGAGTGGGCGCTTCCTGTAGTAGTGGGCGGCCAGGTCTTCCGGTACGGTCCTGTGCTGGTAGCGCTTAAAGAAACGCAGCACTCCGACCAGCGGGGCCAGGCGGTGGCGCAGGCGGAGAAACGGTGATAGAAGTGTCAGCCCGGCGATTGGCTGTTGCTCGGCCAGGGCCAGCAGCAGCAGGGAGCCGGTGCTCATGCCGACTCCGTAGACCCGCGGGTGTCGTTCGGCCAGCACCCGGTAGCCCCTGCTGACCTCTTGCAGCCATTCTTCACAGCGGCGTTCGGCGAGATCAGCGGGAGTCGTGCCGTGGCCCGGCAGGCAGATCCCCATCGCCACATAGCCCGCTTCGGCCAGGGCTGTTCCAAATGAGCGCATTTCCCACGGGGTCGCGGTAAAGCCGTGGACGAGCAACACGGCAGCTCGGGCCGGCCTCTGGGGCTCAAACAGAAACGGCTGGTTTTCCGGATCGTGGTGCAGCGAAAGTTCGCCCGGCGGGCACGAAGAAATGGGCTCGGCTGTTTGTTGGGCCGCCATGTTTTTCGACGAGCAACCTGCCACGCTAGCCTCTCGTGAGATTTGGCTTATTGATTGAATTTGTTGGGGAATTCTAGATTAAGTTATAGCATCGCGGAGCGCGGTGTCAATCTTGCGGGAGGGGCATGAAAAAACGCCCTCGGAGTTTCCGGGGGCGTTGGTTTTGACTATTTATGAAAACCGAGCCGGCTCGAGAGGTCGTTGCCGGCCTGAGTGACCAGCGGGACCAGTTCTTTTTCAATCCGCTCATCGCTGAACCGCATCGAGGGTCCGGAGATACTCACTGCACCGACGATGCGGCGGGTGTAGTCGCGAATCGGCGCGGCAACGCAACGGACGCCGACATCCATCTCTTCGTTGTCGATAGCGTAGCCCTGTTCTGCTATAACGGCCAGTTCTTTCATCAGGGCGTCGCGGTCGGTGAGCGTGGTCGGGGTGAACCCCTGCAGTTCCTTGGAGGGGAGCAGGGCGAGGATCTCCTCTTCGGTCATGTGGGCCAGGTGGACCTTGCCTGAGGCAGTGCAGTGGGCTGGCAGGCGAGAACCGACCCGGGATACAACGCGTACGGTCAGGTCGGTTTCGACGACGTCGAGGTAGACCACGTGCCCTTCCTTGAAGATGGCGACATAGGAGGTTTCGTTGCACTCGCCGACTAAGCCCTCAAGGATGGGTTTGGCCTGGCGCAACAGGCCCATCTGCTTGATGAAGGTCTGCCCCAGTTCCAGGGACTTCAGTCCGAGCCGGTAATTCTCCGTGGCTTTGTTCTGCTCGATATAGCCGCGGGATTCCAGTGTGGCCAGAAGACGGAAGACGTTGTTCTTGTGAAGCTTGAGACGTTTGCTGAGTTCAGTGACACCCAGTTCGTCCACCTCTCCGTGAAACTGCTCAAGCAGGTCGAGAGCATGGGAGACGGCCTGGATGATATATTCTGACTTTTCTTTTTTTGCCATTAGGAACTTCCCCTCTCCGGATATTTTTTCAGAGCAAAAGTAACCCCATCTTATGAATTTCGCAAGACATGTCAAGTATTATGGAAAATATTGCGAAATCTGTTTTCCGGGGCCGGTTTCTAGACCGCGATTTCCTTTGCATTTATCCGTAAGAATAGTTGTTAAAGTAAAATATAAAATAGTGTTCTAAAATTGTCAATGCTATTCGTCAGGTTATTCGAAATCCGAAGCCGTCGGAACCACTGCGTCGGTTGACAGATTAAAAAGGTTGGGCTACGCTGATGCCATCGCAGTGACTGGAGGCTTCCCCATGTTGAACCTGAGTAAAAAGATACTGGTGGCGATTGATGGCTCACCCCAGTCCGACAAGGCCGCCGAGGAGGCGGTACGTCTGGCCAGGGCTTCGGGCACTCGGTTTATTAGCAAAGTATATGCCATTCTTGTGCTCCCCGGGATGCGGGAGCCTTCGTTTACCGACTTTTTTCCCGCTCTGCCGGCGACAGAGCGACCTGACTGGGAAGAAAAACGCAAACGTATTTTTTATGTCGTCGAAAAAGCGGCGACCGAAGCCGAAATTCCGCTGCATGTCGAGGTCGTATACGGTGAGGCCGCTGAGGAGATCCTGTCTTTTGCCGAACAGGAGGCGATCGATGTCATCGTCATCGGTTCCTCGGGAACCGGCGGGGTCAAGCGAGCTTTTCTCGGCAGCGTTTCCATCAAGGTTTCCCTGCATGCCCGCTGCTCTGTCTATATTGTTCGCTGATCCTTCCCGTAGTGCTTCTTTCTGTCCCGCCTCCCTGTGTCGTCTTTTCCCCCCGGTTCAACGGGGCTCCTGGAACCGGGTTTCCTGCTGTAGGTAGCCAAAGATTTCCCGCATGCTCTCCCGGATGCCTTCCTCGTGTTTTGGAAATTCATGGGGGGATAGTTCCAGGGTCAGGGCCTTGTTGTAGCCGGTTTCCCTCAGGTGATTGAGAAAACGGGTGAGCGGCAAAACGCCGTGTCCAGGCAGCAGGTGCTCCCGGCCATAGCCGAAATCGGAAAAATGGATGTTACGCATTCGCCCGGTGTTGTAAAACAAATGAAAGTCATGAAGAAAATTGGCTTTTGTCGAGCCCATGTGGGCGGTGTCGAAGGTCATGAACAAGTTGTGGTCTTCCATGAACTGGATCATTTTCGAGGTCTGGCCGAACAGGTAGGGGTTGGTCCCGAAGGGCCCGGTGTTGGGCATGTTCTCGATGGTGATCAAGACCTGGTTGCAGCCGATTTCTCGCTGGAAGTCCTTGATTCGTTTGATCCATTTCCAGAAGCGCAATTCGCAGCCCAGCCACGATGGCGGATGGAAATTAATCAGCGGGATGCCTGATTCCAGGGCAAGTTCAGCGGTTCGGGTAGTTTGCTGAATCTTGTTGCCCCAGCCGTCCAGTTCCATAAAAGGCGCATGCAGCGATGAAATCGGCAGAATCTGGGCGAGATCCTTGAGCAGGACAAGGTTGTCCTGGTACTGGAAATCATAATTAATGATGATCTCGACACATTCAAACCCCGTGTCTCTGGCAATCTCAAAAACTTTTTCCAGCGGAAGCGTGTAAAGGCTCCCTGCCGACAGGGCCAACTTCATTTTTTGTCCAAATAATAGAACGTAGCTATAAAGCTCTTATGGTGATTACCGTCAAGTCGCTTCCTGCCGCCGGGACGGCGCCAGTCGTGCCCGCGCCCTGTCTTTTATGGTTAAGGGCCGTGAACTTCTTCGGCCAGGAACCGGCGGATATGCTCCGGTGGCGGCGGTGTCAAAAGGGATACGACAATTATTACCAGGATCACCAGCGGTGCGCCGAGCAGAGCCGAAGAGGTGGCCGGCAGCAGGGTGTCGATCAGCGGTACCGATGGTCCCAGCAACAGCGCGCAGAAGGTGATGACCAGTCCGGTTGCCATGCCGGCGATGGCTCCGTATTTGTTGGTTCGGTCCCACCAGATGCCGAGCAGAAAGACCGGAAACAAGGTGTTGCCGGCTAGGGCGAAGGCCACGGCGGTAATCTGGGCGATCAGCCAGGGCGGGTTGACGGCCAGCGCCACAACCAGGAGAGCCAGAACCAGAGTGGCTCCCTTGGCCACGGCAATCCGCTTTTTAGCGTTGGCGGCCGGATTGATCAGCCGGTAATAGATGTCGTAGGAAAAAGCGCCGGCGCCGGTTATCAGTAGCCCGGTGACGGTGGAGAAAGCGGCCACGATGGCGCCAGCCGAGATGATGCCGGTCAGCCACGATGGGAGGCCGGCCCATTCGCTGGCCTTGATGACGATGATGTCGGCCATGGCGCGGGCCGCTTCCGGGTTGAGCGTCGCCCCGTTGATTTCCTCGGAAATCCTGGCCAGGGTTGCGTAGACCGGGGCGCTCCAGTACAGCAGGCCGATGAAGAAAATCCCCCAGACTACGCTCCAGCGGGCGTCACGCAGGTTGGGAACGGTATAGAAGCGGGACAGAACGTGGGGCAGGCCGGCGGTCCCGACCATCAGGGTGAAGCAGAGGGCGATCCATTGGTAGGGGGTGCCGGAGCTCCAGGGGGCGAGGGAGGTGCCCTGCGGGGAATTGGCCAAGTCGCGGAGGGCTTGGCCGTAGCCGAGCTGGGGGAATACCCAGAAATAGTCGAGTTGTTTGGCTATGAACATCAGTGGAACAAGAAACGAAAGGATCAGGATGCCGTATTGAAACTGCTGATTGCGCGAGGCGCCGAGGGTGCCCGACAGCACCAGGTAGCAGATGACTACCGCGGTGCCGAGAAACAGCGCGGGTGTATAGTCGAGGCCGAATATCCAGGAGAAGACCAGGGCGATCCCCTTGTACTGGGCGGTGCAGTAGATCAGGGTGATGAGGATGGTGATCACCGCCGAAACGCAGCGGGCGACCGGCGAGTCGTAGCGGGCATCGACGAACTCGGGGGCGGTGTATTTGCCGAAGCGGCGGAGCTGGGTCGCCATCAGGATCAGCAACAGCACGTAGCCGCCGGTCCAGCCGACCACGTAGGCGAAGGCCATGTACCCCTGTAGGTAGAAGATGCCGGCAATGCCGAGAAAGGAGGCGGCGCTCATCCAGTTGGAGGCGATCGCCGCGCCGATTCCCATGCGCCCGATGGAGCGGCCCGAGACCAGGTAGTATTCGCCCTTGCGGGTCCTGCTCGCCATGCCGACCAGCAGCGATAGACCGAGGGTGCCGACAAGCAACAGCGCCGGGGCCAGTTTGAATCCTTCCATGGGAAGCTCTCCTAATTCCGCTTCCGGTAGATTTTCGTGAGGTTGTCGACGAAAACATTGAACAGAAAGCAGAGCAGTATAAACCAGATGATCAGAAACTGGCCGCTGAACCAGTAATGCAGGGGGAATCCGAAAATGGCGGTGTTGGTAATCAGGCTGTCGCCGGCCGGCGTGTCCTGCATCAGCACCAGCAGAAACTGGAAGCCGAAAGTGAAAAAGGCCCAGAGGATCAATAGAATCCAGGTGTACCTGACTTTCTGGCGCATGAAGCCAGGGCGCGGACGGAAGAAATTGACCCGGTAATCGTTGTCGTCTCGTCTGGTCGAATCCTGTTCGCTTGCCATGTCCCTCTCCTCCGGGTAGTACTTTCGGGCCGGGCTGAATCAATGTTCCAACGGCTTCATCGCCGCCGAAAGCGGTCAGGTCTCAGCAGACAAATCGTTCTTCATGATTTCATGTAATACCGCAGTTGCATAACTTCCTCGCGGCAGGGCGAAGGAGAGCAGCAGGTCGTTGTCTTCCTGACGGGCCTGGGCTGCGCTGAGCGGAACCCGTAGCGCCCGGCGTTCTCCCTCCATCTTCAGACCGCCCGGCAGGCGAAAGTCCTCTGGCGTCAGCCCTTCCTTGTCGAGCAGGCTCTGTTCGAGGATGCCCGCCTGGCCTTTGGCGCCGGTCATCTTGTAGCCGAACATTGGGCCGGATGGGCTGATCTCCAGGCGGTCGGCTCTGGGCTGTTCGGTGGCGGCATCTTCCACGACAAAGCAGGCGCCGTTGTCGTGCTTGTAGGCCAGGTCGCCGTTCCACAGAATGTCGAGGGAAGCCAGGCGCATGGCAACGACCCGGTCGAACAGGTGCGACTGGCAGGCCGACAGGTACAGGCGCAACATCTTGCGGGGATAGCCCATCACCGCCTGCTCGGCGCTACGGCCTTCGAGCAGCATGCGCAGCATGGCCCGCTCGTCGCGGAAGCGGCCGGGGAAGGCCGTCAGCGCTCCTTCGAGATCGCCGCCGGCATAGCATTCGGCGGCGTAGCGCCAGCGCTCGTTGGTGATCCGGGCTGGGTCGCCGATGATCTGCCGGGCGGCTTCGGCAAAATCGCGCTGCAGCAGGGCCCGCCCGATCAGGTGCGAATTGCTCAGCACGCCGTAGCGCTGTTCACCGAAACGGTTGGGTACCCCGACTTGCTCCATGATGTGCAGCGCATCGAGGGCATACTCAAGGGCGCCCTCGCCGACGTCGCGCACGCGGATGGTGAAACGGTTGCCGGCCAGGTGACCAAGCCGCAGCTTGTTGCTGTGAAAGCGGGCGTCAAGAATGCGGATGTTTTCGAACTCGAGGGCCTTGACCTGTTCCGGTTTGACCCCGGTGATCGATACCGTCTGCCGGGTGCGGGCTTTGGCATCCTTGAGGCCGGCATAGCCGATCTCCCGCTCCTTCACCTTGAGGGCGCGGGACAGCCGGTGCAGCATGTCGTGGGTGCTGACCCCCTCCTTTTCCACCAGCAGGTACAGGTGCTCCCCTTCGCCGCAGGGGGGGTAGAGGGGGATTTCCTCGACCAGGAAGTCTTCCGGCGATTCCTTGATGGTCCCGCCGGTCCCCGGCACTGTCGCGGTCAGATAGCTACTCATTTTCGACTCGGCTCCAACGGACCCGGAAGCCCGGGTCGATGGCGGGGCGCTGCAGGGCCTCGGGGCGGACCTGGGCGGCTTTGCGGTGGTGAACGAAATATATCTCCTGGCCCTTTTGCAGAAACCGGCGCATGTACTTGGAGATCGGGTAGTCGGGCAGGCTGCGGACGAAGTCGGAATCCAGGGCGTTGCCATAGCCTTCGACGGTCGGCATGAGGGCCGCGACGGCCTCGCCGTAGTCGTCGAAATCGGTGCTGAAATAGAAGTCGCCGCCGGGCTTCAGGTAGTACAGGAGCGTCTGAGCGAAGTCGCAGTTGACCAGGCGCCGGCTGCGATGGCGCTTTTTCGGCCAGGGGTCCGGGCAGTTGATATAGACTGCCGCCAGGCTGTCTGGTCCGAAGAAATGGGTCAGCAGGTATCTCGCCTCGATTCGCATCACCCGCACGTTGGTCAGCCCGGCCATTTCGATTCGGCTGCAGGTCTTGTAGCACCCCTTGTTGTAGATGTCGATGGCGAGAAAGTTGGTTTCCGGCTGCTGCTCGGCCCGCTGGATGATGAAATCTCCGATGCCGCAGCCGATCTCCAGGGCCAGCGGCTGGTCTTTTTCGAACAATTCATCCAGGCTCGCGCCATCTTCCAGACGCTGCCGGGGAATAAAGAATGGCGAGGTTATTTCGATCACCCTCTGAGTCATGAAACAAATCCTTTAGTAATGATATAATTGACCCGCTAAACTAGCATAGCGGTTGTTGTTTTTCAATGACGGCCGGAGTTACAAGGACTGCAGGTAGTCCCGCAGGGTGGCCAGTTCCGGTTCGGTCAGGTGGTCGTAAGACGGCATCACCGAGGTCTCGCGATGTACGGTCAGGACCTGGCGCATTTGTTCGGGAGAGAGCCGCTTGCCGAGGCCGTCGAGGGCCGGGCCGAGACTGCCGCCGCTGCCGCCGGCCAGGTGGCAACCCCGGCAGCCCAGGGCCTTGAACAGGTCTTCGCCCAGCATCGGTGCGCTGCGGGCGATGTTGGGCGCCAACATCAGCAGCAGGGCCAGCAGGGCGAGCGCCGGTCGTTTGACGAAATCGTTCATGATGGGCCGTCCTTTCCGAAGCGATTCTGGTCAGCATACATGATCGCAGGCGACAGGAAAACCCGCCCGTTGGGAAAAAAGTTGAAATCTTTCTCAGTGGTCGTTAAGGTGACTTGTTTTGTAACGAAGCAGGCGGATAGACTGAAGGTGTTTAGGCTCAAGTTAACCTGACATAATTGGCCCCACTGGGGGGCGGGTTCGCTTTTCCTTCAGTCTTCAGCCTTCAGCCTGAATTATCCCTTGTGGAGTGTGCCCGTGAAAATTCCCGTTTCCCGCCGATGTCTTGAGGTGACTCCGTTTTTGGCCATGGAAGTCATGGAGCAGGCCAAAGTGCTCGAAGCAGCCGGGCGGGAGATCATCTACCTCTGCCTCGGCGAACCCGATTTTCCCACTCCCGGGCCGGTTGTTGAAAACGCCATCGCGGCCATGCGCGAGGGGGCGACCTCGTACACCCATTCGCTGGGACTGCTCGAACTGCGCGAAGCGATTTCCGCCCATTACCGGCAGCGTTATGGGGTCGAGGTCGAGCCCGGGCGCATCCTGGTTTCGGCC
>JAQYWA010000061.1 GCA_030145265.1 Desulfuromonas sp.
GGTCAGATGTTCGGTCGCACGACCTGGAACCGGATCGTCAACTTTGAGGGCGACCGCAGCCTGGCCGGGCAAGTGGTGCCAGTGCGGATCACCCGGGTTTTCCGCAATTCCCATCTTGGCGAAATGGTCTAGTTTACTTTCTGTAGCGCTGATTCTGCGACGGTATTTAGATGGCTAAAGGACGGATACTCGCAATCGACAATGAACCGGCTTCGCGGTCCCTGTATCAGGAACTGCTCGGGGCCGACGGCTACTACGTGCGGACCGCGGCCAACGGTCACGATGCTCTAGAATGCCTGCGTCGCGAGGACTTTGACCTGGTGATCACCGAGCTTCAGCTCGAGGTGGGGCTGAATGACATCACCGAACAGATCAAACGTTTCAACACGGCCCAGGAAGTACTGGTGGTTACCGGTCAGAATGACGTCGCTGCCGCTGTAGATGCGATGAAGCGCGGGGTCAGCGAATATATTCTCAAGCCGATCAACCCCGATGAATTCCTCCTGCTGGTCAACAAGGTCCTGTTTCGCCAATCCCAGCACCACGAGCACAAAAAACTCCTCGACGAGAATATCGAATTTCACCGGACACTCGCCTATTACCAGAAGTGTCTTGGCTTTCTCAAGGTGCATGACCTCGATCGTCTCGGCGACCTGATTCTTGATACCCTCATGGAATTGCTTCATGCTGAGGGCGCCATCCTTTGGCTCCCTGGTTACAGCGGGCAGCAGTATCGGCTGCGCTGCAGGCGGGGGCTGGTCAAGATAGCCGTGGGCGAAGACGCATTTGTTCCCAGCGAGGCGGAACGCCGTCTGATACACGTCGGCGAAGCCGTGCTGATGGAGCAGGGCACGGCGCTCTGGCTGCCGCTGCTGGATGGCATGGATCCGTTGGCACTGATCCGTATTGAGGCCCCGGCCGGCCGGGACACCTTCAACCGCCGCGATGTCAAGGTGGCGGCCATGATTGGCGATTTCGCCGCCAGCACCCTCAATAACGTGATGTTGTTGCGCAATCTCGAACAGAACACCCTGCGGGTTCCCCGTGGTGAGGCTTACAAGATGGCCTTCTTCCACGATCACTCGGAAAAGGAGATGAACAAGGCCCGCCGTTACGGACGCGACCTGTCGTTCATCAAGCTGACCATCGACAATTTCGAGGAACTGGCCAGCCGTTTCCGTAAATGGGAACTGGAGGAGGCCATGAGCCGCGTCATTGAGACGATTAATTCAGCTCTGCGTGATGCCGATATTATGGCCATGTCCGCGTCTGATGAATACTATCTCCTGCTTCCCGAAACCGACTACTGGGGCTCGCTGGTGGCGCAGAAGCGGATCCGAAAGGCACTCAAGGGCAAACTGACCATTTGTGATTTGAAAAAGAGTCACAGCATCGACGTTTTTCTTCGTTCCGCTTCGTTTCCGTCTGACGGCAACTCGTTCGAAGAGCTTCGTCTGGCTGCTGGGCAGCGCCTGTCCCGCCTGAAAAAGAGTATCTATCACCGTGCCGGGATGTCAGATTCACCGTTCTGGAACGTGGTCGGCCGTCTGCTCGGATCGCCCGGTGACTATAAGTTGTCCGCAAACGGGGTCAAGGTCGTCGACAGCCTGGCCCGCCACGAGGATGCACTGCGCTGCCGTTATTTTCGCATGCCGGCCGGGCGACTCGATGATATCATGCGGGCATTCTGTCGCGAAGTGGTCGAATCGAGCCGGGTGCGGGGGATTGTCTACCGGGGCTGCGGTGATTTTGAGAAGGTTCGAAAAAACCTCAGGCACGTCGACGGCCTGGAAAAATCGGCCACCTCGCTCTTTCTGCTCGGTGGTCATCGGCGGGTTCATTGGGATTATCAGCGGATTGTGCCAATCTACATCGACTCTGACCGGTTCGAAAAAATCCCTTTTCTGCTGTACCTTAACGAGGATTACGCCTATGCCATGTTCGCCCGTCAGCGTGGCGATGAACTGATTGGTTTCCATACCTCGGATTTTTATTTTGTTGAAAATATGATCACCAAGCTCCAGGAGCAGTACCAGCTCCAGGCGCAGATCTAAGGCAGGGCTGTTATGCCGAAGCTGTTCAATAAAATTGTACTTGCCAGCAATCAAGAAGACCTGTCCGGATTGGTCGAC
Source organism: Desulfuromonas sp. (assembly GCA_030145265.1). Classification (GTDB taxonomy): domain Bacteria; phylum Desulfobacterota; class Desulfuromonadia; order Desulfuromonadales; family Trichloromonadaceae; genus Trichloromonas. Next base: position 2,133 of record JAQYWA010000061.1, read on the forward strand.
CTGCTGCTTCAGCACGGGATGGAAGTCCACCTCTGCAAGGACGGCCCCCGGGCGCTCGAGCTGTCGTTGACCCTATTCCCGGACATGATGGTGCTCGATACCGAAATTCCCCTGCTGCCGGCGACGCGTCTGGCTCAGATCCTTTTGTCCAATCCCCGCACTGAGCGGATCGCCTTCTTCTATATCGGTCGCGAAGGTCAAGAGGTGGAAGGTTTCAGGCGCCACAAGGACTGTTTCCTGCCGCGCCCGTTCAATCCCGAACAACTCCTTGCGGCGGTGCTGGCCCATTTCAGCCGTCTCGAAAGAACCGATCAGGTCGGTCGCCAGGAAAAGGAAATCCGTGGCAACCTGAACCAGATCTCTGTGACCGACCTCGTTCAGATTCTGGGTGTCAACCGCAAGGACGGAGTGCTGTCTCTGAACAGTGTCGCCGGGCGCGGCACGATCTTCATACGGGATGGCAGCGTGGTAAATGCCCGGGTCGGGAGGGTGGACGGTGATAAGGCCTTTTACCGGCTGCTCGACTGGAACGAAGGGGATTTCTGGTTTTCTCCCGGGGCCGTTGATGTTGAAGTCCGCATCAACCTCCCGGTCGATCACCTGGTGATCGATGGTCTCCGGCAGATTGACGATATGAATGCGCAGAGCGCCAGCCTGCCGTCGCCCGACTCCTGTCTCGAGATGAAGGTTTCCCGTGACCGGCTTCCCCGGGGCCTGCGTCCGACCACTCAAGAAATACTGATCCTGACCGAATATTACCCCATGGTTCAGGACATCCTCGACCATTGTCCTCGTCCTGATTTTGAAGTGCTTCAAGTCCTTAAGGTTCTGATCGAAAAGGGGCTTTTAGAAGAGCGGAAAGAGGGACTAACCGCCGAAATAAGCCGGATCCCTCTTCTTTCTCCTGATGAAATCATCGTCATCAAGGACCATCTTGGCGAACGGGATGTGCTGCTTGACGAGGCCTCCGCCAAGTTGATCCTGCTGGCAGCGACCGCCGCAGATGTGCAGCGTTTTGTGCAGTCTCTGCAGGGGATTGCCGAATTCGAACCGGCCCACGATTTTCTTCTTGGAGAAGACAGCCTGGGACTGGGGGATGTCGGTCGCCTGATGATTACTGAAACTTTTTCGTTGCGACTCTTTTCGCTGCCGGCAACGGCTGAAACCGCGCCTCTCTGGACCCCGTTTTGCCGCCGGTTGTTCGGTGTGGCATCCCTTGCCGAGCCGGGCCAGGTGACGGCGGCTGAAGAGTTCTTCAAGCTCCGCTCGCGCGTGCCGGTGGTGTCAATTTCTTTTGCGGATCCCCGTGAGGGTGCGTTCGTGCTTAAACGAGGCGACCGGATGAGCTTTCGCGAACTGCTGGCTTTTTTCGCTGCCCATTTCCGCCGGTCGCAGCCGGCCAGGGAGGATGCATGATCGACCTGCACACCCATACCCTTTTCAGCGATGGCGAACTGATTCCCTATGAGCTGGCTCGGCGGGCGGCCGTGCTCGGCTACCGGGCGCTGGCGATCACCGATCATGGCGATTTTTCCAACATGGACCTGATCATCCCGCGCCTGGTCCGGGTCGCTGTGGATCTCGGCGCCGCCTGGGGACTGTCGGTTATCCCCGGCATCGAACTGACCCATATCCCGCCGGCTTCCATCGCTGAGGCGGCCTGCGAGGCCCGCTCCCTGGGGGCGCGACTGGTGGTCTGCCACGGCGAAACTCTCGTCGAGCCGGTAGCTGCTGGGACCAACCGCGCCGCCATCGAGGCGGGGGTAGATATCCTTTCCCATCCCGGACTGATTACCGCAGACGATGCCGCCCTGGCCGCCGAAGCTGGTGTTTGCCTGGAGATTACCACGCGCAAGGGGCACTCCCTGACCAACGGCCATGTCGCTCGCCTGGCCCTGGCCGCCGGGGCTAAGCTGGTGGTCAACAATGATGCCCACGCCCCTGGCGACCTGGTGTCGCTGGACATGGCCCGTCGCATCGCCCTGGGCGCCGGCCTGACCGAGGCCCAGTTCGAACAGTGCCGAAAAAATTCTGAAGCTTTGGTCCGCAAGTCGTTGAGTTAAGTCACAAACATCCTCACACCCGTTCGCTGCGCTCACTCAAGCCGCAAAGACGCCAAGGAAACCTGTTTTCGGGCTTTTCTTTACGACTTTGCGGCTTAAGCGACTGAAAGGAGCGGGCGTGAGACGGTTTTTTTTGTTTGAATTTCTAAGAAGGATAACTGTCAATGAAAGATCAGGATTTTGATTTTCTGAAGGAACTTGTCGAAGCTCCGAGTCCCTCAGGCTTCGAACAACCGGCCCAGCGCATTATCCGCCGTGTACTCGATCCGGTGGCTGACGAGATCAGCACCGACGTGATGGGCAACGTTATCTCCCGTCTGGCCGGGGCCGGAGAGGATCTGCCGCGGGTTATGCTGGCCGGTCACTGCGACGAAATCGGCTTTATGATCAAGTATATCGACGACGGCGGTTTTCTCTTCTTCGCCCCGATCGGCGGGGTCGACGCCCATCTGGTCCCCGGTCAGCGGGTCCAGGTGCACACGGCGTCTGGTCCGATTCTGGGTGTGGTTGGCAAAAAGCCGATTCACATGATGGAAACCAAGGATCGGGAAACCGTGGTCAAGCTCAAAAATCAGTTCATCGACATCGGTTGCGCCGATAAGGCCGAAGCCGAAAAACTGGTGGCCATCGGCGACCCGGCGACCTTTGCCGTCGGCCTTGAGCGGTTGCAGGGCGACCGGGTGATCTCTCGGGCTTTTGACGATAAGATGGGCGCCTTTATCGTTGCCAGGGTGCTGCAGGAAGTGCAGCGGCGCGGGGCCCCGCCCGTGGAACTGTTCGCCGTCACCACGGTCCAGGAAGAGGTCGGGCTGCGCGGCAGCACCACCAGCGCCTACGGGGTCAACCCCGATGTGTCGATTGCCATTGATGTGGGGTTCGCCACCGATTACCCGGAAATGGATAAAAAGGAAATCGGCGAATTCAAGGTCGGCAAGGGTCCGATTATCGCCCGGGGGGCGAACATCAACCCGGCCCTGTTCGAATTGCTCACGGCCACGGCGCGTGAGGAAAACATTCCTTTTCAGATCATGGGTGCGCCGCGTGGGACCGGCACCGACGCCAACGTCATGCAGCTTTCCCGTGGCGGATCGGCTGCCGCCCTGGTGAGCGTACCGCTGCGCTATATGCACACCCCGGTGGAACTGCTGTCGCTCGAAGATCTCGAAAACACGGTGAAACTTCTGGCCGCGGTAATTTTTAAAATTGAAAGCAACGGCCAGTTCATCCCGAATTAATCGCTTTTCCCGGTATCTTGATGGGCGGGTCGACAGTTCTCTATGCTGGACTGTCGACCCGCTGTTTGAGATTTTTTAACAGATTTTGACTTGACCAACCGGGTGGCCTTAGTTAGAATCAACGATTAATATTTTTACCTCACACCACAATGGCTTATCCCATAAAAAGGAGCTGGCGATGTTGGATCCAGAGATCCGTGAAGGTCTGACGTTTGACGACGTTTTACTTGTTCCCGCCCATTCGATCGTACTCCCCAAAGAAGTTGATCTCACGACTCAACTGACCCCCAACATCAAGCTTAACATTCCCCTGCTTTCCGCTGCCATGGACACTGTCACTGAGAACCGGACCGCCATCTGCATGGCCCGGGAAGGTGGGCTTGGCATTCTGCACAAGAATATGACGCCGGCCGAGCAGGCTATCGAGGTCGACCAGGTCAAGAAGTCGGAAAGCGGCATGATTGTCGATCCGATCACCATGCGTCCTGATCAGAAAATCTACGAGGCCCTCGAGCTGATGGAGAAATACCGCATCTCCGGGGTTCCTATCACTAATAATGGTAAATTGGTCGGCATCCTGACCAACCGTGACCTGCGGTTTGAAACCCAGCTCGATCAGCCGATCTCCAACGTGATGACCAAGGACAAGCTGGTCACCGTGCCACCGGGAACTACCCTGGAAGAGGCCAAATATCATCTGCATCAGCATCGCATCGAAAAGCTGCTGGTGGTAGATGACAGCTATACTCTCAAGGGACTGATCACCATCAAGGACATCGAAAAAGTTCGCAAGTATCCTAATGCCTGCAAGGACGACTTTGGTCGGTTGCGGGTCGGTGCCGCGATCGGCGTCAGTGATGATCGCGAAGAGCGGCTCGAGGCGCTGGTCCGGGCCGGAGTCGATGTGGTCGTCATCGATACCGCTCACGGTCATTCGCAAGGAATCATTGACGCTGTAGCCGATATCAAGCGTGCTTACCCTGAGCTGCAGCTGATTGCCGGCAACATCGCCACGGCCGCAGCGGCTGAGGCTTTGATCAAGGTCGGCGTCGATGCGGTCAAGGTCGGTATCGGCCCCGGGTCGATCTGCACGACACGGGTGGTCGCCGGGGTCGGCGTGCCGCAGATCAGCGCCATCGCCGATGTGTCCAAGGTCACCAGCAAGGCGGGAATTTCGTTGATTGCCGACGGCGGTATCAAGTATTCAGGCGAACTCCCCAAGGCAATTGCCGCCGGCGCCGACGTCATTATGATTGGCTCGCTCTTCGCCGGCACCGACGAATCGCCCGGCGAGACGATCCTTTACCAGGGCCGGACCTACAAGACCTATCGCGGCATGGGCAGCCTCGGCGCCATGAAGCTGGGGAGCAAGGACCGTTATTTCCAGGGTGATATCGACAGCGACGTCAAGCTGGTGCCCGAAGGGATAGAGGGCAGGGTGCCGTTCCGCGGCAGCCTGTCCAACAACATCCATCAGCTCATGGGTGGCCTGCGCGCCGGCATGGGTTATACCGGTTGCCAGTCCATCGCCGATCTTCAGGCCAACGCCCGTTTCATGCGGATTACCAACGCTGGCCTGCGAGAATCCCATGTTCATGACGTCACCATTACTCATGAAGCTCCCAACTACCGTATTGAGCGTGGCAGCAACTGATTGATTGCCCGGTCCACGGCAGGCTATGCCTGCCGTGGACTTTTTTTTTGGAGAACGACATGTCCCAGGACATCCATAGCGAAAAGATTCTCATCCTCGATTTTGGCTCTCAATACACCCAGCTGATTGCTCGCCGGGTCCGTGAAGCCCATGTCTATTGCGAACTGCATGCTTTTGACATGGATATTCAGGCCATCCGCGAGTTTGCTCCCCAGGGGATCATCCTCTCCGGCGGACCCAAGTCGGTTTACGAGGCAGGGGCGCCGGCCATTGCTGAAGAACTGTTCGAACTCGGTGTGCCGGTTCTTGGTATCTGCTATGGCATGCAGCTGCTCAGTCGCCATTTCGGCGGCGAGGTGGTGCCGGCCGGCAAGCGGGAGTTCGGTCACGCCGACCTGATCGCTCAAGGAACCCCCGGGTCGTTGTTTGAGGGTTTTTTTGCCGACGGTAAAAGCCCGGTCTGGATGAGTCACGGTGACCACGTCGAAAAAGTACCTACTGGATTCGAAATTGTTGCCGCTACCGACAACGCCCCGGTCTGTGCCATCCAGAATGTCGAGCGCAACCTGTACGGGGTGCAGTTTCATCCTGAAGTTAACCATACGCCGCGCGGCGAACTGCTGCTCGATACCTTTGTTCGCAAGATCTGTGGCTGCAGCGGCCAATGGACTCCGGGGCAGATTATCGAGGACGCCATCGCCCGCATCCGCGAGCAGGTCGGTGACGAAGAGGTGATTCTTGGCCTGTCCGGCGGTGTCGATTCGTCGGTTGCTGCCGCCCTGATTCATCGCGCCATCGGTGATCAGCTGACCTGCGTCTTTGTCGACAACGGCCTGCTGCGCCTCGGCGAAGGGGACCAGGTGATGGCGACTTTCGGCGAGAACCTGGGAGTCAAGGTGATCCGGGTCGATGCCGAAGATCGCTTTCTGGGAAAACTGGCCGGTGAAACCGACCCGGAGAAAAAACGCAAAATTATCGGTAACCTGTTTGTCGATATCTTTGAAGAAGAGTCGAAACATCTGGAAAACGCCAAGTGGCTGGCGCAGGGAACCATTTATCCCGACGTGATCGAATCAGCTGGCGCCAAGACCGGCAAGGCGCAAAACATCAAGAGCCATCACAACGTCGGCGGCCTGCCCGACTACATGACTCTCAAGCTGCTCGAACCGCTGCGCGAGATGTTCAAGGATGAGGTGCGCGCCGTCGGCGAGGAGCTTGGCCTGCCGCACCGCATGGTTTGGCGGCATCCCTTCCCTGGGCCCGGTCTCGGGGTCCGGATTCTCGGCGCGGTGAAAAAGGAATACTGCGACATCCTGCGCCAGGCTGACGCCATCTATATCGAAGAGCTTTACAGCAGCGGTCATTACGACAAAATCAGCCAGGCCTTCGCTGTCTTCCTGCCGGTCAAGAGCGTCGGCGTCATGGGCGATGGCCGCACCTACGAATACGTTGTTGCCCTGCGCGCGGTGGAAACTAAGGACTTCATGACCGCCGACTGGTACCCGATGCCCTACGCCGACCTGGCGCGGATAAGTAGTCGGATTATCAACGAGGTCAAGGGGATCAACCGCGTCACCTACGACATTTCGAGCAAACCACCGGCGACGATCGAGTGGGAATAGCATTGAAAAGCCGTTCGGGTATACCGGGCGGCTTTTTTGTATTCTGGTTATGCACTACGCTCCAGTAAATTCGTTAGCGATCAAATTGTTGGAAAATCGGTCATAATTAATCTCCCTCTCCCTTGATGGGAGAGGGTCGGGGTGAGGGTGAGCGTCAGATCAATGCCCCCTCCCCTTAATCCCCTCCCACAAGGGGAGGGGGAATATTTTCCAACTTGAGTTATGTGCATAACCAGGTTTTATATTATAGTGACGAAGATTGCAGTCTGAACCGATTTTCCGGGAGGGCTTATCGTTGAATCGTCTTGCGCGACTTATCGTTGTTCATGGGCTTAGCCTGTGCCTGTCGGCAATCGTTGTCCTGACTATTTTTTCTGTTGCTGAATGCCATGCCGGGTCAGTCGGACAAGCGTCCCCGGGCATGCGCGAGCAGATTGTTGCCGAGCCGATTTTCGGTGGTAGCGCCTATATTCTCGAAGCCGGCGAGAAGGGAAATCCGCCCCTGGTGCTGGTGCATGGGCTTGGAGATATGGCCTCGGACACCTGGCGTTCGCTGATGCCTGCACTGGCTAAAACCTACCACGTGGTAACCTTTGATTTGCCC
>JAQYWA010000468.1 GCA_030145265.1 Desulfuromonas sp.
AACTTTTTCATGATCTTCTGTACCTGGATACCCATGAAATTACACCACTCCAATCTGTTCAGAGGTGGTTTTTGCTTTCTGGCGGGCCTTGCGCTCCAGCAGCATCTTGGCCGCCAGGGTGAACAGGGCCAGCAGGGCCAGCAGCGAGGCCACGGCGAAGGCGGCGGCGAAGTTGTACTCGTTGTAGAGGATCTCCACGTGCAGCGGCATGGTGTTGGTCAGGCCGCGGATGTGGCCGGAGACGACCGAGACCGCGCCGAATTCCCCCATTGCCCGGGCATTGCACAGGATCACCCCGTAGAGGACGCCCCAGATGACGTTGGGCAGGGTGACCCGCCAGAAGGTCTGCCAGCCGCTGGCGCCAAGGACCAGCGCCTCCTCTTCTTCCTCGGTTCCCTGCGCCTGCATCAACGGAATCAGCTCTCGGGCAACGAAGGGAAAGGTAACGAAGATCGTCGCCAGGACGATGCCGGGAACGGCGAAGATAATCCTGATGTCATGCTCGGCGAGCCACGGCCCGAGCCACCCCTGCAAACCGAAAAGCAGCACGTAGATCAGCCCGGAGATGACCGGCGAGACCGAGAACGGCAGGTCGATCAGGGTGACCAGCAGAGCTTTGCCGCGGAACTTGAACTTGGCAATGGCCCAGGCGGCTGCGATGCCGAAGACCAGGTTGATGGGCACACTGATGGCCGCGGTGATCAACGTCAGGCGGATGGCGGTCAGGGCGTCGGGTTCGGTGATCGCCGCCCAGTAGGTCTCAAGCCCTTTCTCTAGGGCCTGGACGAAGACCGCGGCGAGGGGCAGGATCAGAAACAGGGCGAGAAAGGCCAGCGCCAGAAAGGTCAACAACCAGCGAACAGCCTTCGGTTCGGTCAGTTGGTGGCCGGAGGTCCCTGCTCTGGAGGTCGGGAGAGCCGTCAAGGATTGGGCTTGCATGGCATCCTCTCTCAACGCTCGGCGTGGCGGCGGCTCCACCACTGGATCAGGTTGATGGACAAAAGAATCAGAAACGAGAAAGCCAGCATTACCGTGGCGATGGCGGTCGCTCCGGCGTAGTCGTACTGTTCCAGCTTGGTAATGATGAGCAGCGGGGTGATCTCGGAGACCATCGGCATGTTGCCGGCGATGAAGATCACCGAGCCGTACTCGCCGATGGCCCGGGCGTAGGCCAGGGCGAAGCCGGTCAAAAGTGCCGGTGTAGTGGCCGGCAGGATGACCCGGGCGAAAGTCTGCCAGCGATTCGCCCCCAGGCAGGCGGCAGCCTCCTCCATCTCTTTTTCCATGTCCTCCAGCACCGGCTGCACGGTACGCACCACGAAGGGCAGCCCGATGAAGGTCAGGGCAACCATGATCCCCAGAGGTGTGTAGGCGACCTTGATCCCCAGAGGCTCCAGATATCGGCCGATCCAGCCGTTGCCCGAGTAGAGCCCGGCCAGGGTGATGCCGGCCACCGCCGTCGGCAGGGCAAAGGGGAGATCGATCAGGGCATCCACCATCCGCTTGCCAGGCAGGGGGTAGCGCACTAGCACCCAGGCGACCAGCAGGCCGAAGACCCCGTTGACCAGGGCTGCGACCAGGGCTGCGCCGAAAGTCAGGCGGAACGAGGCCAAGACCCGCGCCGAACTGACCGCCCCCCAGAACTCCTCCCAGGAGAGGGTTGCCGTCTTGAACAGCAGACCGGAAAGAGGGATCAGGACGATCAGGCTCAGATAGAGTATCGTAAAGCCCAGGGCTAAGCCGAAGCCGGGAATCACGCTGCGCTGTTTGAACAAAAAATCCATGCAAAACTCCCTTCGGTCGGCAGCTCAGGTGTGCCGGGAGA
>JAQYWA010000469.1 GCA_030145265.1 Desulfuromonas sp.
GGTGGCGACCCACGGCGATTCGGCATCTCGGTGGCCGCCTTCCACCGGGCCAATCAGGAGCGGGCGGAACAGTGGCCCTGCAGCATGCTTGGCACCTCCACCCACGACAGCAAGCGTAGCGAAGATGTGCGGGCCCGCATCGCCGTCCTCTCGGAAATTCCCAAGGAATGGAACCAGCGGGTGCGCCACTGGAAAAGGCTCAACCGGTCCAGAAAAAGTAGCCTCGGCGATGAAAAGGCGCCTTCGAAGAACGACGAATACGCCCTGTATCAGATCCTGCTCGGGGCTTGGCCCCTGGAGGAGCTGGACGAGACGCAGCTCGAAAATTTCGCCGAACGTATCCGGCAGTACGCCATCAAGGCGGTCCGGGAGGCAAAGGTCCACAGCAGTTGGATCAATATCAATCAGGACTATGAAAATGCGATAACTGGCTTTGTCAGCAGCATCCTGGAAGGAGGCGAAAGCAACCGGTTTCTAGAGGATTTCTTGCCCTTCCAGAGGCAGGTAGCCCGTTTCGGACTCATCAACAGCCTCTCGCAACTCCTTCTCAAGCTTACCGCTCCAGGCGTGCCAGACATCTACCAGGGAGATGAGCTCTGGCGCTTCGATCTCGTCGATCCGGACAACCGGCGCCCCGTTGATTATGCCTCACGGCGAGAGCTCCTCTATGAGATGACAGACCATTTTCCCACCGAGGGAGGCAACCGGCTCGAAGAAGCGATACGACTCCTTGCGAACATCGAGGACGGCCGGGCAAAATTCTTTGTCATCCGGCAGGCCCTTGCCTTTCGTAACCTTCGGCAAACGCTCTTTCGCGAGGGGCGGTATGTGCCGCTTGTCGCGGCCGGCGAACGGGCGGACCAGGTGGTAGCCTTCGCCCGCGTACACGGGGACGAGGCCTGCTTAGTGGTGGTTCCGCGAATGATGACACAGCTGCTCGGTTTTCCCTCTGAAACGTTGCCGGTGGGAGAGATCTGGGGCGAGACCACGATAGCACTGCCGGGGAGCCTGTCAGCGAAACGGTTGCGAAACGTCTTCACGGCGGAACAGCCCCGCGCCAGAAAGGGGCCGGCGGGGCCGGAACTTCTGGTGCGGGATCTCCTCGCCAACTTTCCGGTGGCGCTCCTTACGATGGATCCGTGAGACGAAGGCAAACCACGAGAGAAGATCAGGACAAGTACCAGACTCGACGAGTCTGGTAAGGCTGATACAGGACGATGGAGTCGTAGGGAGGCGAAAACTTCGAATGCCTTGGGGTAGGACAATCTTAATGGCGAACCAGCACCACACCGAGCAAAAGAAAAATGCCACCGAGAATACGGGAGATCCCGAGAGAATGGACGGGAACACCGAGCCAGCCAAAATGGTCGACCAGCATCGAGATGAAGAGCTGACCGGCCATGGCCGCGACCAGCATGTTAGCGACCCCGATCCGGGGCACCAGGACGAGCACCGTGGTAACGAACACCGCCCCCATCAGGCCGCCGCAGAGCAGGTACCAGGGAACCTCATTGACCAGTCCGGACGTCGGGAAACCGACTCCCGTCAGCCACAGGCAGCAGGCCAGAAACCCGGCGCCAACGGTGAAGGAGATCAGTGAGGCCTGCAGCGGATGGTGTAGCAGCTGCCCGAGCCGGGCGTTGATGACACCCTGAATCGGCAGCAGGCCACCGACCAGAAAGGCGATGGCGATAAACAATGTAGATTTCACGGGGAGGCCTCGAGATCGACAGAAGAATATGTTCGGGCGGGAAAATCCAAAATCAATCGGGTTGAAGCTTCTCGCGAATGGCTTCGGGGTCTTTGAGCAGAAAACCGATGC
>JAQYWA010000062.1 GCA_030145265.1 Desulfuromonas sp.
CAGCTGATCACGGAAGGTTTCCAGGGTGAAGCCTTCTTTGCGCATCCGCTGTTCCATGGCGGCTGCCTCATCCTGACTGATGACCGACTCGGCCTTTTCAATCAGCGACAGGACATCTCCCATGCCGAGGATGCGCTGAGCCATACGATCAGGGTGGAACACCTCCAGGGCGTCCATTTTTTCGCCGAGGCCTACCAGCTTGACCGGCTTGCCGGTTACCGCCCGGATGGACAATGCGGCACCACCGCGGGCATCGCCGTCCAGCTTGGTCAGGACCACCCCGGTAAGAGACAGTTTCTCGTCAAAATTCTGGGCGACGTTAACCGCATCTTGGCCGGTCATGGCATCCGCCACCAGCAGGATTTCCTTGGGCGCCAGCGAAGACTTGATCCGCACCAACTCACCCATCAGCACTTCGTCGACATGCAGACGACCCGCCGTATCAAGAATCAGCGTGTCGTAGCCGTTGAGTTCGGCGTAGTGGCGAGCCGCCTCGCAAATCGCCACCGGATCCTGTCCGGGCTGCGAATCGTAAACGGCAACATCGAGCTGCCGACCGACGGTCTTTAACTGCTCAATTGCGGCAGGACGATAAACGTCGGCCGGAACCAGCAGCGGATTGCGCTTGTCGCGGCGCAATTTGAGCGCCAGCTTGCCGCAGGTGGTCGTCTTACCGGCACCCTGCAGGCCGCAAAGCATGATCGGCACCGGCGGCCGGCCGCCGAGTTGAAGGCTGTTATCCTCACCCTCACCCATCAGGCGACCGAGCTCATCGCGAACAACCTTGATGACCTGCTGAGCCGGGGTCAGGCTTTTAAGCACGTCCAGCCCGACCGCCCTAACCCGCACTGCTTCGACAAAGTCCTTGACGACCCGAAAGTTCACGTCGGCCTCAAGCAGAACCAGGCGGACTTCCCGCAGGGCCTCCTTGATATTGTCCTCTGTCAGCCGTCCGTGGCCACGGAGCTTCCTAAAGACCGAGTCAAATTTTTCCGTCAGGTTGTCAAGCATCCAGATTCACGCACTGCCAGTTCGAGTTAACGCCAAAAGGGGAACTATAGTTAAGCGCAAAATCCTTGTCAAGGGAAAAACCAACCAGAAACACCCTCCTGGAGGCTCAAAACTCCTCGCGCCGGAACTCCTTGCCATCGTAGCTGTACAGCTCGGCGGGAAGCAGATCTTCCCGTCGCAGCACCTGAAGCACCCGGCTCCGCTCCGGCTCCGGATAGCGTATGGCCAGCCCGCAATCGGAAGTAAGCTGACGCGGCACCGGAATCAGCAAGATGTCGGCACCCTCCAGCTTGAGTACCTTTTCAGCTTTCATTACCCGGTGTATGGAATGAAAAATAGCAACCAGATCATTATCACGAACCATCCTGGCTCCTCGACCCTTTGATTTAATACTCACAATGATGACACCATTCCCAATCCCTTGCAAGCAATCGAAAGCATGCAAGGCCTTCATTTGTCCGAAAGAGCACACACTATGATGATGTGGATACATGCAAATCGCAACAGGGCAAAACCCCCTTGTCTCATTCCCTATCTTTATGCTAGATTTCAAAACTGTATTAACAATCACACAAATTTCGTGGCGGGCCAAGGCCCAAAAACCAACATCCTATCTGGAGGAAAACCCGTGAAAAAGCAACTTTTCTACCTGTTCATCGGCGCCCTGGTGCTGACCATGACCGCCGGCTGCAAGGATGAGACGCCCAAAACCACCGCTACCCAGGCTCCCGTCGAAACCGCCGCACCGGCACCGGCGGCCATGCAGGGCAAAACCGGCACCGTCGTAGAAACCATGAACGCCGCGGGTTACACCTATGTTCAGGTCGATTCCGGCACTGAAAAATTCTGGGCAGCAGCCCCCGAATTCCAGGTCGCGGTCGGTGACAGCGTGGCCGTCCCCGAAGGGATGCCCATGCCCAACTACCACAGCAAAACTCTCGACCGCGACTTTGAGCTGGTTTATTTCGTACCGGCCATCATGGCTGGCGGCGCTGGCGGCGCGATGTCCGCTGCACCGGCAGGGGAACTCCCCAGCGGACATCCCGCAATCGGCGCACCCACGGCAGAAGACATCGACATGACCGGCATCGTCAAGGCCGAAGGCGGAAAGAGCATTGAGGAGATCTATGCCGGCAAAGCCGAACTGGCCGGCCAGGCAATCACCGTCCGCGGCAAGGTCGCCAAGTTCAGCCCTGAGATCATGGGCAAGAACTGGATCCACCTGCAGGACGGCACCGGCGCCGAAGGCACCAACGACCTGACCATCACCACCAGCACCATGGCCAAGACCGGCGACACCATCGTCGTTACCGGGGTTCTCACTACCGACAAAGATTTCGGACACGGTTACCAGTACGACCTGATCATCGAAGACGCACAAATCACCGTCGAATAATTGGCCTTCAGCTCAATCCAAAGCCCCCGGTCTCAGGCCGGGGGCTTTTTTATGTTATCTTATTGGCAAAGGAGATTCACACCCATGATTCGCCTAGCCATTTTCCTAACCGTCTTTCTCTCCATCTACGCGGCGATGCATGTCCTTGTCTATCGGGGCATTCGCCCCGTTCTGACGCCTCGCCCCCGTTCCCGCTGGACCACCCTGGCCTTCATGACCCTGATGATCATATCTCCGGTCTTGGTCAGGGTGCTGGAACGAAGCCGACTGGAAGATGTCGCCAGGATGCTGGCATTCATCAGCTATACCTGGATGGCGTTTGTCTTTATCACCTTCGCCGGCTTCGTTGCCGTGTTCGCCTGGGACCTGCTGCTGCGCCCCCTGACGCGACTTCACCGCGGGGCGTCAGAATACTATCTGCACGGGGCGCGCTGCGCCGTCCTTGTTCCGGCCCTGGCAATGCTCCTGTGTATCTACGGCTTATTCGAAGCAAACCAACTAAAAACCGAAACGATCACCATTAAAACCGACAAGCTCCAGGCCGACGCGAAACCAATCCGCATCGCCCAGATATCCGACCTGCACCTTGGACTGATCAACCGGCACGCCAAACTGGACCAAATTATCACGCAGATCGAGCAGCTTCAACCCGACCTGCTGGTCGCAACCGGCGACATCGTCGACGCCCGGGTCAACCAACTCGCCGGCCTGGCGGAAATCTTCGCCCGGGTGTCACCCCCACTCGGCAAATATGCCATCACCGGCAATCATGAATATTACTCCGGCCTCGAACAGGCCCTGGAGTTTCTTAAGCGCAGCGGCTTCACCGTGCTGCGCAATCAGGCGGTCAAGGTCGGGCCACTGATACTTGCCGGGGTCGACGACCCGACCGGCGGTTTCATTGCCGACGAAGCCACCCTGATCAAGACGGCCGACCTCTGCCACTTCACCATCCTGCTCAAGCACCGACCGCTGGTCACCCCCGCTGCCGAAGAATTTTTCGTACTGCAGCTCTCCGGACACGCCCATCGCGGCCAGATCGTCCCCTTCAACCTGGTGACCGCCCTGGAATACCCGATGCAAAACGGCCTGTATCGCCTGGCGACCGGAACCCGCCTTTACGCCAGCCGCGGCGCCGGCACCTGGGGCCCCCCGATCCGGGTTTTTTCGCCCCCGGAAATAACCCTTTTCGAACTGGCGCCCTATCCATCAACGCCCCCCGGGCAGCCATGACCCCCGGCTACCCGGGGGCTGGATTGTCCGATCCATTTGTGGCAAGCTGAACTTAACCATATCAACCAACGCACATGCCAATTACGGGATTGATTGTTGACGATCATCAACCGCCCCGACTTAACCAAGGTTCACCCAATGCCCCTTCCGTCAGCCGTAGACACCAACCACATCCACCGCGCTCTCGCCGCCAAGCCAGCGAAGCTCATCGACGATCCCGAGCGGGGACACGCCGCAGTCGCCCTGATTTTACGCTCCGGCAAACCGGGACTGGATGTGCTGTTCATCGAACGAGCCCGCCACCCGCAGGACCCCTGGTCAGGCAACCTCGCCTTCCCCGGCGGGCGCATCGATCCCGGCGATGCCGGAGCGCGGGGAGCCGCTGAGCGGGAAACCCTGGAAGAAATCGGGCTCGACCTGACCCCGGCCGACTACCTGGGGCAACTGGACGACATTGTCGGCGCCTACCTGCCGGTGCGGGTCTCCTGCTTCGTTTATGCCCTGCGGTCCGATGCCGCCATCCCCGTCGACCTCAACCACGAAGTGAGCGAACTGTTCTTTTTCCCCCTGGCCGAGTTGCAGAACCCGGACCGGCATGTCAACGCCGACATCGACTGGAATCAGGGGATCCGACAGGTCCCGGCCATCGACCTCCTCGGTCCGCACCGCCCACTGCTCTGGGGCATCACCTATCGACTGACCTGTCAATTCATGAAAAAACTTGGGCTAACGGTGGAATCCAGCCGACCCTGAATTTTCGGCAGCACCAAACGCAAAAGGCGATGCAGGCCATTCATGCCCGCACCGCCCCGAAAAACACTTTGTGTTCGCGCTCAGCTCTGCGAATCGACCGGCTCAGTCTCCTCTGACATGACCGAAGCTTTTGCCGCAGACCTCTGTCCCCGAACCTTGGGCAGGACGAAGGAAAAGGTACTCCCCTTGCCCGGCTCACTGCGGACCTTAAGCTTGCCGCCGCCCCGCCGAATCAACTCATAACTGATCAGCAGACCGAGCCCACTGCCGACTTCGCCGGCCGTGCCGGTTTTCGACAAGCGGGTTCCCATCTGGAACAGTCCCTTGAGCTCTTTTCGAGACATCCCAACACCGCGATCCGCAACACTCAACCGCACCTTGCCGCCACGCACCTTGCCGACAACTTCGATGACCCCGCCGGGCTTGGAAAACTTGACCGCGTTGGACAACAGGTTGCGCAGCACCGAGCGGATAGCTGTTTCGTCAACATTGACCGCGGTTCCGTCGGCGATGGCGTTAGTGATCACAATCTGCTTGCGAGTGGCTGCCAAACCGACATGATCGATGCAGCTATCGACGAGTTCGCGCAGGTCGCAGACCGTTGGCGCCGGCGACGACTGTTCGAGCTGAAGCTGGGACCAGTGCAGCAGATTTTCCAGCAGATCGTGGGCTTTGTCGGCCGCCTCGAAGATACCGGAACTCAGGTCTCGCCGCTCTTCATCGGAAAGGGTGGTGAAATTTTTCCTGAGCAGTTCGGCATTACCGATCAGATTGGTAAACGGGCTGCGCAGATCGTGGGAAATCACCTCGAACAGCCGGGCCTTTTCAGTATTTGCTCGCTGGAGCTTGCGCGCCAGATTGGCGGTAATCGTCAGGACAACCAGGGCCAGGACGAAAACGATCGCCGTTTCAAACAGGCTCTCAAGAGTATTGATCGGCGTGGGCTCAGCGCCCAGCAGAGAATGCGGCAAATCGTAAATCTCGTCAATCCACAGAAACAGGATGATGACGGCAAAACCAATGAATTCGGACAGCAGGATTTTGTTGGGACGGTTCAACTTGGACATGACAGGCTCCCGGCAGGAAATTCCCCCTCGCTTCATATATACGCCGCTGATTAAACAAAACCGAGAAACAAAATGCAATCAGAAAGTTTTCCCCCCGACCCCGACAGAGCCTTTTCCAAAGGTTAAAAGCGAAGGTCGGCGCAAGGCACTTCATCGGCTGGCAACAATCCACACATTCACGCAACTGCCGTAAAATGCCGAAATTTCTCATCACATCTTCGGTGTTACATATTTTAAACAGAAGCTCTCGACAACGTTTTTGGCATCCCCTTTGTGAATCTTATCCCGGCATTTTGTTATCCATACGAGTAGAACCATTAACCGACTGACAGGGTGACTTCCATATCGACAATCGCTCATAGCCGCTCCATCCGACGGCAATGAAACCAAAAACAATCAAAAACTGCCTCCTCCGCAGAATCTGTCGAAAGGGTCAGTGCCTTGAGGCTCTCCCTGAACGCAACAATTTTGGCAGCGGTCATTGTACGCCCCCCAATTCCCCATAGATCGTCAGGTCGGGAGACGGTAGGCTCATCCAGTTCGCCAGCGGCGCAAATGGCTCGATGGCCTCGTTGGCGTAAAGCAGAATATGCTGCACACCATCACTGGCTTGAATGTTCTTTTCCAGGGCAAGCTCGACCGCTGCGTCCACCTCGCCAGATTGGTACTGCCCATACAGCATCAGCACCGAGATGAAGTCCTTGATCCCCTTGGTTTCTCCCTGCCTCCTGCAGAAACTCGCCAGCAATCGATGCAGTGACTTCGGCCAATGCTCGCGCCACTGCTTGATGGGTCTGGCGCCGCTAAAGGACATCGGCCGCTGTGCTCCGGGGTGAGACTCCATTTGCTGTTGGCGTACAGTCGCTCATGGACCGCCAACCTCTTACCGCCAAAGAATATCTCAACCCGATCCACATACAGGATAACCTTCAGTTTACAGCCAACGTGCCGCCAAGGCTCCGAGTAGCGATTCTTATCCACCATGACCGTGGCATATTTGTCGGCACGGACATCGTGCAGCTGAATGTTGCTGTAGACGGCTTCCGGCGGCGCAAGAAGATGTACCGGCTCCTCGCCGTTAAGGGTTTCAACGCTCTGCGAACGCCCCGCCATCGTATGAGAGCCATAGTCGAGGCACTGCCTGAGGACCTGGTCGTTTAACTCCTCAAGATTCGCCGTTTCAGGAACCGGCACCATGTAGTTGCTCCGGGCAAAACCGACCAACCCTTCAACGCCGCCTTTCTCATAACCGCTGGCGGGATTACAGAAGCGAGCCTCAAAATTGTAGAAGGCCTTGAACTTGCAGAATCCAGACTGCTCAATCTGCCCTCTGCCCTGCAGAACCTTCTGCACCGCTGTGGTCAAATTGTCGCAGATCAAAACCGGGAAAACCCCGCCAAAAAACTCAAGCGCCTTGATGTGCGCATCAAGGAAAGCCTGCTGCCGTTCACAGGGATAGAGGCGGACAAAGTGTTTGCCGGAATATTTGCTGCGCTTGCAGAAAAACTTCAGCCGAACGGTCTCACCCGCCAGAACCGCTGTTGTCGTGCCCCCAGTCCACCTCCGCTTCGCGACCGGCATCCGGTTCACACGGAATGAACGCCTGAGTGGAAGGATCAAGACCCAGCTCCAAACGCGCCATCCGCACATATCGGCGGACTGTGGATTCACCGCCGACGTAGCCATGATCAACCCGCAGGCGGATGTAAATCCGCCGCGCCGTGTGCCGTTGCTTCTTCGACTGCCCCTTGTCTTTCTTCAGCCATTCGGTAATGACCGGCAGATAGGAATAAAACGCCGGAAACGACTATCGACTCCGCTCCTTATAGCCCCACGACTCGCTGCGAATGGCCTTCTTGACCATGTTGCGCGAATGTCCCGTCGTCCGAGCCAATTCGCTGAAATTTCTCCCATAAACCCTATGGGCCGTCCTGACAAATTCATATTGAATCATCGTAAACAACTCCCTTCCTCCTCTTAGAATGCAGGGCTTCTTTAAAACCCAATTCTAATCCAAGAGGCGGTGTTCGAGGTGGTCAATATTCGGTTAGCACAACCCCTGTTTGCTGGTCAATTGTACGTTAGCATTTCCAGGATTTCGACCCGTCCCCGACGAGGATCGGGAAGTGAAGTGATTATACTTTCCCAGACACACAAGCCCAACAATGGAGGCATGTCCAATGAGTTCAAGTTACTCGATCGAGTTTAAGAAAGACGCTGTCAAATTGGCCATTGAATCCGATCAGTCTGTTGCCCAGACGGCAACAGATTTGGGGACAAATCCCAATACTCCTTACACGTGGACAACCAAGTATCATCAGCCTGAGACTCCGACAAATAAAGTGTCGGGAGCCCCCCCTACGAGGAGTTGAAACGCCTCCGACGGGAGGACGCCCAGCTTAAGGAGGAGCGTGACATTTTAAAAATGGCGGCGGCGTACTTTGCAAAGAACAGTCGGTAAAGTACGCCTGAATGAAACAACAAACTGAGTTTGGTGTCCACGCTATGTGTCGCGCTTTTCGGGTTTCCCGCAGTGGTTACCATGAAAACCTGAGCCGCCCCCCAGAGAAACTGGCTTCACTGACAGCACATCAAGCAAACCACTAACATTCCGTTTTAAAAGCATTTTATGGCCAAATAGCGATTCCAATACTCGAAAAAGGGGGAGTCTAGAGCTTGACATCTCCCAAGGACAATACATAGTTTCAACTGATGAATACTGATCTTCCGCTGTTCCCGTCTCCCTTGGAGATTGTGCACGAAGGGCGGGTGAGTGGTCGATTCGCAGTTTCTCCCCTCGCCCCCTGCCCTCCCCCTGAGGGAGATGAGCTACATGGAGGCAATCGATTTTGGCGCGGATGATTGATGTCAATCAGGTATTTTCATAACAACATTTTACTTGACTCCACGAAATGCACTGTGGCATAAAAGCAGCAAGAGTAAAACACTGTTTAATTTTATCAACAAGCGACAACGGAGGAAAACGATGGACGATACGCTTTACTACCTTATGGGCGGCATTATCACGGGGGGAGCTTTGATCTGTTTTGTTTTTTCATTTTATTCGGATCGCCGTGAGAAGGATAGCCGCAAGCGACGTTCGTTGTACTCTATCATTAACCGCTTGTAGTTTGATGGGCTCCTAAAAACTTTGGCGGCCAATCCAGGCCGGGAACGGTCGCTATGTTTATGTTTCCTGCCCAAATGAAATTCGGAGCAGTAAGGCACAAACAGCTACAAATAATGCTGCGAACGATTCAGCTTTTCACGCGTCCTTCACAACTCCATTCATAACCCAATTAGCCGAAAGGGGGTGCGCACAGAAAACATCGATCTGTTCAAATGATTCACAACGGTTTGGCGTTTATGCTGTCAACGGGGGTGGTTCCCTGAAGACTTCACACCAAGGAGGCATGGGTATGGAAAAAAAAGATTTAGGAACACAAGATATTCATATCAATTTTTTTAAGCCGGTCGGCGAATTCATGACCAAAGACGTGACCATGACAAAATGGATCCTGCTGGTCTGGGGTTTGTCCGTGTATGGTTTTCTGTTTCTGCTGAAACTGGTTGCCGACCCCAACGTCACCGCACAGGTCACGCTGAGTACGGGTGAAGTGGTCACCCAGGTTGCTGGCAAGAGTTTTCTAACGGAAATGCGATTCCTCGGGTTCCCGTTCCATTACTGGTATTCGGCGCAGTTCCTCATTGGATTTTTCATTTTCCTCTGCTGGTGGTACTGCAGGTTTATCGACAAGCTTGAGGCTCAGCACGGCAAAACTG
>JAQYWA010000063.1 GCA_030145265.1 Desulfuromonas sp.
GGCAGGTCGAGGTCGACTGTCAGCGCCGGGTTCTCCGCGGCACGGTCGAGGGCCTGGATACCGACGGCGCACTGCTGGTGCGCACGGCCGATGGCGTGCAAGAGAAAATCATGGCTGGCGACGTCAAGCCCCTGTGACGATGGCGTCGCAAAAAGTCCGCCCAACTGCGTTACAGCGGTTTTTCAGGACTTCGACATACTTGATGTATGCCTTCACCCCTGAAAAACCACTAAGCCTTGTTGGACGAAATTTTTGCTTAGCCATTTTAAGTGATGAGTGCGAAAGCATCTGTCGTGGCAATCTGTTATTTCTTCTGACTGGTTGAATTTATGCTCCTGGTTATCGATATCGGCAACTCTAACACCGTGCTCGGACTCTATGCCGGCGAAACGTTGGTTAAAAACTGGCGGGTGGCCACCGACAAGACCCGCACCGTTGACGAATACGCCATTCTGATTGACTGCCTGTTCGGGCTTTCCGAGCTGCAGTTCAAGGATGTCTGCGACGTCATCATCTCCTGTGTGGTGCCGCCGCTATTGAACACCTTTGTCGCCCTCTGCCAGGCCTATTTCGACAAAAAGCCCTACGTGGTCGGCCCCGGTATCAAGACCGGGATGCCGATTCTCTACGACAACCCCAAAGAAGTCGGCGCCGACCGCATCGTCAACGCGGTGGCCGCTTACGAAAAATACCGCCGCAGCCTGATCGTCGTCGATTTCGGCACGGCGACGACCTTCGACTATATTTCCGGCAAAGGTGAATATCTCGGTGGCGCCATCGCTCCCGGCGTGGCGATTTCGGCCGAGGCTTTATTCGAGCGGGCCAGCAAGCTGCCGCGGGTCGATCTGTCGCGGCCGCCCCAGGTAATTGCCAAGAATACCGTTAGCAGCATGCAGTCGGGGATCTTCTACGGCTATGTCGGGCTGGTCGACGGAATCGTCAGCCGCATGAAACAGGAAGCCGGCGAGCCTTCCCTGGTGGTCGCCACCGGCGGACTGGCGCCGTCGATCGCCGTCGAGGCGAAGACAATCGACGAGGTCGAGCCGATGCTGACCCTGGATGGGCTGTTGATCATCTACCATCGCAACAAAGGGGGCAAAAGTCACGAGCCCTGAGGTTCGCTCGCAAAGGTTCGCCAACACATTGTCTGGCGGAGCATGGCGTAATAGTTTGCTGGGGATGTTCCCCGCGCTCGTTGTTTCCTAACGTCAATCCTTTTACTCTTTTCACCCTGAGGTGAAATATAAGGAGGAATCATGGGAAAGTATGAAACGGCCAAACTGCGTAATTTGGGAATTGTGGGGCAAGGGGATGCTGGCAAGACGTCGCTTACCGAGGCCATCCTCTTCAACACTGGCATGACCGATCGCCTTGGGCGGGTGGACGACGGCACCTCGACCATGGATTATGAGCCCGAAGAAATCAAGCGTCAGATCACCATCAGCTCGAGTCTCAATCACTGTGAATGGAAAGACCACAGTCTGCACATCGTCGATACCCCCGGCTATACCAACTTTCTCCATGATACCCGCAACTGTCTGCGCATCCTCGGCGGCGCGGTGCTGGTCGTTTCTGCCGTTGACGGCGTCAAGGCGCAAACACTGAAAATCTGGGAGTGGGCCAACGAGTTCGAAGTGCCGCGGATCGTCTTCGTCAACAAGATGGACCGTGACCGCGCCGACTTTCTCAAGGTTGTCGACGATGTCCAGAAAAGCCTTTCGTCCCGTGCCGTCGCCGTGACCATGCCGGTCGGTTCCGGAGAAGATTTCAAGGGGATTATCGACCTGGTCGATATGAAAGCCCGCTTTTTCAAGTTCGACGACAAGGGGACCTACGACGAAACCGACATCCCGGCCGAGTATCTCGAAGAGGCCGAGCGGGTGCGGATCATCATGGTCGAAGCGGCAGCCGAAGCCGACGACGAACTGATGGAGAAGTATCTTGAAACGGAAACCCTCAGCCGCGATGAAATTTTGCGCGGGTTGCGCGAAGGCACCCTGACCAACGTATTCACCCCGGTGTTCTGCGGCAGCGCCACGGCCAACCTCGGGGTGCGCACGCTGCTCAATTTTATCGTCAACTGCCTGCCTTCGCCGATCGACAAGGGCATCCAGTACGGCAGCAATCCCAAGAGCGGCGATGACGAACAGCGCAATCCCGATCCGAAAGAGCCGTTTTCGGCCATGGTGTTCAAGACCATCAGCGATCCTTATACCGGCAAATTGACCCTGTTCCGGATCTATTCGGGAACGCTCAAAAGCGATTCGATCGTCTGCAATCCCAATAAGGAAACCACCGAGCGCATCGGCCAGATTTTCGTCCTCGAAGGCAAAAAACAGAAGGCGGTTACCGAAGCCGAGGCCGGCGATATCGTCGCCGTGGCCAAGCTCAAGGAGACCGCGACCGGCGACACCCTCTGCGACGGGGCCAAGCAGATCGTTTACGAGAGTCCGATGGCGCTCAAGCCGGTGATCTCTTTCGCCCTCGAGGCCAAGAGCAAGGGGGACGAAGACAAGATCATCAGCTCGCTGCAGCGGATCATGGAGGAAGATCCCACCTACCATGTCCAGCGCGACGAAGAGACCAAGGAGATGATCCTTTCCGGCATGGGGCAGGTGCATGTCGAGGTCGCCGTCGAGAAGCTCAAGCGCAAGTTTGGCGTCGAAGTTCTGCTCAAGGAGCCGAAGGTGCCGTACCGCGAGACGGTCAAGAAGGCGGTCAAGCAGCATTATCGGCACAAGAAACAGTCCGGCGGCCGCGGTCAGTTCGCCGATGTGCATATCGAGATTGCCCCGCTTCCCCGCGGCGAAGGATATAAGTTCATCGACAAGGTCGTCGGCGGGGTCATCCCGCGGCAGTTCATTCCGGCTGTCGATAAGGGCATTGCCGAGTCGCTGAAACACGGCATTCTGGCCGGCTACCCGGTGCAGGACTTTTCGGTGACCCTGTATGACGGCTCCCACCATTCGGTCGACTCGTCGGAAATGGCGTTCAAGATCGCCGGTTCGATGGCGTTCAAAAAAGGCATGGAAGAAGCTCACCCGGTGCTGCTTGAACCGGTCATGCACATGGAGATCATGGTGCCGGACGATTGCGTCGGCGATGTGATCGGCGACATGAACTCGCGGCGCGGCAAAGTCCTCGGCGTTGAGCCCCAGGGGAGCAGCCAGGATATCGCCGTGCAGGTGCCGATGGCCGAGGTCCTCAAATACGCTCCGGAGCTGCGTTCCATGACCTCGGACCGGGGTTTGTTCACCATGGAATTTTCCCATTACGAAGAAGTGCCTTCCCACATGACAGCCAAGATTCTGGCTGAGATGAAAAAGGAAGCTTGACGCTTTCGCAAGAAAGCAAAATGACCCGATGGCTAAGCAAAAAGCGCCAAATGCAAGGCGTGCAATTTTCGAGGAATGAGGCGTACTCAGGTACGCCGCAGTGACGAGGACAATTGCAGCAACACCGCAGTTGGTGACTTTTTGCGACGCCATCAAGATTGACCTGCAGACTGCTTGAAGATGAGGTGATAAAAGATGGCGGATGACGATGATGATTTCACTTTCGGGGACATTGGCGAAGATTTTGCCGATGACGACGGCTGGGGGGCGCGTGAAGATGAGGCCGGTGGTACGGGTGAGCCCGTCGAGGATTCCGATCTCGACCCCATAGCGCAGGGAGCGGTTCCGGCAGCCCCCCTGGATTCCGTCGAACCCGTTGGCGAGGAAAAACCGCCTGCCGCCGCAGTCGATGAACCCGCCGCCGAAAATGTCAGGCGCTCCCCGTCACGCATGGTGCTGTACGGCCTGCTGGTGGTGGTGCTATCCGCTGCCGGGTTCTATTACTTCACGACCAGCCCGTCTCCGCCGGCCGCTGGACAGCGGCCGGCGCCGGCCAAGCAGACCCTGGTCATGCCGGAGCGGCCGGAACCGTCCACCGCGACCGCCACGCCGGCGACTGAGCCGGTTTCGGTCGACCGCATGCCTGTGGTCGAAGCGAAGATCCCCAAGGGGACGCTACGTGAAGTCTTGCCGACCGAACCCCCTCCTGCTCCATTGGTCGTCGAGGCGAAACCTGCCGCTCCTGCGGTACCGGCCGTCGCCGTCAAAAGTCCGCCGCCGGCGGCCGCTGTGGTGAAAAAAACGGCGGCGAAAAAGCCGGTGGCGGCTGGCAAATATTCGATACAGGCCGGCGCCTTCGTCGATCATGTCAACCGGGACGAGACCCTGGCGAAAATAAGCCAGCTCGGGTTTGAGGGAAAGGTGATTCCGGTCAAAAAAGTCATGCCGATGACCCGCCTGCTGATCGGGGTCTATGCCGCGGATATGGCCAAGCAGAAAGCCAAGGAACTGGAGAAGACCATTCCCACCGTCTTTTACCTGCGCCGTGGCGACCAGTTGGCGGTTTACGCGGGATCCTTTTATGAAATCGACAAGGCCCGGGTCTTTGCCGATGGACTCTATAAGAATGGGGTCAAGGTCGAAGAAGAAAAGACCGAGGTTGAATTGACCCTGTCGCGGCTCAGATTCGGCAGTTTTCCGGATCAGGCGACGGCGAAGCAAGCGGCGAAGCGGGCCCGGGCTGTCGGGCTTGAGGCAGATGTAGTTCGTAATCCTTGATGAAGGCATTGCATGAGCAGCAGTAAAACAGTACGTTTGATGGTGTCGCCCGAGGTGGCCCGGCTGGTCAAGGAGGCTTCCCGCGAGGAGCAATTGGCGGTGGTCCGTGGTGAAACCGACCTGTCGCTGAAAGAGCTGCTGACTGTCTTCCTGTTTCTCTTCCAGGTCGGCGACTCCGAACTGAAAAGAGCGGTCTCCGCAGCCCTGTCGGCCCTTGACAGCGGCGAACTGGTCGCCCTGGCGGCCGGAGAAGAACTCCATCCCAAGCATCTTGAGCTGATTGCCCGGGGGCGTCTGGATGACCCCCTGGTGATAGGCGCGCTGCTGAAAAATCCCGGGGTTGCCCCGGCTACCTTGAAAAATGTTGCCGCTCATTGTAATGGTGCGATATTTGCTCTGATAGCTGGGTGCCGGCGATTGCTCGCTTCTCACCCGGAAATTGTCGAAGCGTTGACAGGCAATTCACGGACTGAGCCTGAGATTAAACGGAAGTTCGGTCTGCTTGCTGAAGAACCGTCGGACGAGCTGGAAAGTGCCGAGGAGGTGGTCGAAGAGGAGGTGGTCGAAGAGGCGCATCTTTCCAAGTACCAGATGTCCCTGGAATTGCCGGTTGCTGAAAAAATCAAGACCGCGTTGACCGGCGACAAGGAGTGGCGCAGTATTTTTATCAAGGACGCCAACAAGCTGGTCTCTTCGGCCGTACTGAAAAATCCGCGGATCACTGACGGTGAGGTGCTGGCCATCGCCAAAAGTAAAAGTTCCAGTGACGAACTGATCCGCCTGATCGTCATGAACAACGAGTGGATCAAAAACGCTGAAATCAAAAAAGCCCTGGTGGTGCATACCCGGACCCCTCTGCCCAAGGCTCTGCGCTTCATGAGCGTCCTTTCCGAAAAGGATCTCAAGGCGCTGGCCAAGAGCCGCGAGGTGTCCTCGGTGGTTGTCAACAATGCGCGGCGCATGCTGCAGGCTAGACAGAAGAAAAAGTAACCATCAGATACCGGAGTCCCTCGGGCCCCGGAGCAGGAGATAAAGATGCAGCAGGGAACAATTGTCGCGGTCTGTACCAGTCCGGGTAAGGGAGAACGCAAGAAGGATGTCGGCAACGGCATGCTGGTGGAAAATTTCGGCCTCGAAGGGGATGGCCACGGCGGTGACTGGCATCGCCAGGTCAGCCTGCTGGCGATGGAGAGCATCGACAAGATGCGCGCCGCCGGTCTCGATGTCGGCCCCGGAGACTTTGCTGAAAACCTGACTACCCGGGGCGTTGAACTCTATACCCTGCCTGTCGGCACCCGCTTGCAGATCGGTTCGAGCGCGCTGCTCGAGGTGACCCAGATCGGCAAGACCTGCCATACGCGGTGCGCCATCTACTACCAGACCGGCGACTGCGTCATGCCCAAAGAAGGGGTATTCGCCAAGGTGCTCAAGGGCGGGCCGGTCCGGCACGATGACCCGCTCATCGTGATCGAAGCGGGGAGCGCAAAATGAGCGGGAAGTTCACGATCGGAGTGCTGACTCTTTCGGACAAAGGGGCGAAGGGGGCACGCCAGGACGAGAGCGGAAAAATCCTGCAGGAGATGGTTGCCGGTCTGGGAGAGGTCGTTCGCTACCAGGTGATTCCCGATGACGTGGAGATGATCGTTTCGACCCTGGTCGACTGGGTCGATAAGGAGCAGCTTGACCTGATTTTGACCACCGGCGGCACCGGATTGACCGCCCGGGATATTACCCCCCAGGCGACGGCCCGGGTGCTCGACTACGAAATCCCCGGCATGGCCGAGGCGATGCGCATGGCCAGTCTGGCCAAAACCCCCCATGCCATGTTGTCGCGGGCGCTGGCCGGGGTGCGGCGGCAGTCGATGATCATCAATCTTCCCGGCAGTCCCAAGGGGGCCCGCGAGAATCTCGAAGTGGTGCTGCCGGCCCTGGCACACGGACTGGCCAAGCTCAAGGGCGACCCGTCTGACTGCGCCAGGTGAGAAGGGCAGTGATTGGTGATTGGCATGCCGCTACGAAATCGGGAACACCCAAGGGCTGATTTTAACGCAGAGCCGCAAGGACGCAGAGAACACCAGAAGCGGTTTTTTTGGTTAAATCCGTGTCTGGGGTTTTGACTGACCTTGCCTGGTTTTGAATCAACGGCGAAAACTTCTGGACAGGGAGCAAGTCTGATTTTCACGGATCAGGTAAAAGCTTTGGTCATCCGGTAAAGATAAACCTGGTTTTTCGCTTTCTCTGCGACTCTGCGTCATTGCTTTGAAATAATGACTGGTGACTAGGTTTTTACAAATTACAAATCACCGACTTTAATGCGCCAGCCAGCCGACGGCCACTGCGGTGAGAATCCCCCCGCACAGGGCCAGGCTTCCCTTGAGTCCGCGAACCCGATGGGATTCGGGAATCAGGTCCGAGGCCGCGATGTAGATGAACGAACCGGCGGCCAGGGCCATGATGATGCCCAGAAAATCCGGGTCTAATTGGTGCAGCAGGGTATAGGAGCCGATCGCTCCGACCGGTGTGGCTACCGCCACCGCCGAGGTGAAGAGCATGGCCTTTGGTTTTTTGTAGCCGTAATGGAGCAGGATCGAGAACATCGAGACGCCCGACGGGATTTTGTGGACGATGACCGCCAGTGCTGACAGCAGGCCGATCTGACCGTCGATCTGAAAGCCGGTGCCGATGATGAGCCCGTCGATCAGGGAGTGCAGGCTCATGCCACAGAACGCGACAAACCCCATGGGGTGGGGGTTGGCACAGCAGGCGTCGTGGCTGTTGGGGACATCGATGTGGCTGTGATGCAGCTGTTCGTGGTCCGAGTGGAACGGCAGGTGATGTTCGAGGAAATAGAAGACCACGAAAGCGGCCAACAGGTACTTGGTAGCGTACGGAGTCAATTCCTGCGCTTCGGGAAGGATGTGCAGAAAACCGATGCCTAGCATGACGCCGGCCGAGTAGGAAATCAGGTTGGTCGAATTACGCCGGCTCCATTCTTCCCGGAACAGCAGCAGACCCATGCCGAGCAGGGTGGCTGCCGCGGCAAAAGCGGCAAAAAAGATCACGCTGGTCCAGTGATTTTCAATCATTTCAGGCTCCTGGGAAAATTGCTGGCAAGTATAATCAGGTTCTCCCGCCAAAACAAGGAAAGAAACCATTTAACCGGCCGGGCTGGCCGATATGTTCAGGAGAGAATGGTGGCTGAAGACAAGATTCTGCTGGCTGACGATGTTGAATTATTTCTGGAGCTGGAAAAAACCTTTTTCCGGCGCGAGAACGTTGAACTGCTGGTGGCCCGTACCGGGCTGCAGGCCTTTGACCTGACCCTCGCCGAGCACCCGAAACTGGTGATGATGGATCTGTACATGCCGGAAATGGACGGGGATGAAGTCTGCCGGCGCATCCGGGCGACTCCCGAGATAGCCAAAACCCCGGTAATCATCGTCACTCAGGGGGGGCGCGATTCTGACCTGCAGCGCTGTCGTGAGGCGGGGTGTGACGACATTCTGCTCAAGCCGATCAATCGCCATCTTTTCGTGGCCACGGCCCGCAAGTTTCTGAGCGTGGTTGACCGCAGCACTCCGCGGGTCATGGCCCAACTCCAAGTCCATTTCGGAGTAAATCCGCAGGTCTTGCTCACCGATTACTCGGTCAACCTCAGTACCGGCGGCGTGTTTCTCAAGACCGACAACCCGCTTCCCCTGGATACGCCGCTGAGTCTCGAATTTTCTCTGCCCGATTTGACCTCGCCGATTCGCTGTCAGGGGCGGGTGGCCTGGGTGAACGCCGCGGAAAATGCAAGCAAGCCGCTGTTGCCGCCGGGCATGGGGGTTCAATTTCTCGATCTGTCGCTCGAGTTCATGTATGCGATTCGCGAGTTCATCAAGCAGCAGTGCCTGATGCCGAACTGGTGAGATTGTTTTTGTCCTGATTTATTAAGACTGGTGCGTGAGCGCCAGGCGTTTTTATAACAGATTGCCAAGAGGGATCCCTGCAGGGGACCCCTCTTTTTTTGTGGGTTATGTTCGCCAAAATCTGGCCTCAACCAGTCAATTCCTCGCTGCGGCGCCCAAAGGTCTTGGGCCGTTTAGCTGAAAAGTGGCACATTTCTGATAAACATTATAGAGACATAGAGACAGCGCAAGAGCATAGAAATACGAGTTTTTGATTTATATATCGTATCTGATGAAAGGAGGTAACGGAATGGCGAAATCCAAGAAGTTTTTCTTTCTGGTGGCCATCCTGGTGGGGGTGGCCTTGACGGCCTTTGTCATGTTCGGGCCCCCTAGAATGTTGGCGCGCAGCAGCGAGCCCGATTTCTGTTCGGGCTGCCACGTGATGGAGGCTGAATTTGAGGCCTGGGCCCATGTCGGCGCCCATCGGCAGATCAAGTGCGTCGATTGCCATCTGCCGAACCAGAACCAGTTTGTCCATTACCTGTGGAAATCGATCGACGGTCTCAAGGATGTGGTCATGTTCTATTCAGGCCAGGTTTCTGACGACATTGAGATGACGGCTCACGCTAAAGATGTTCTGCAGGCTAATTGCATTCGCTGCCACTCGACCACGGTCTCGATGATCGATGACCAGAGGGATTGCTGGAAATGCCACCGCGGCATCCAGCATAAGC
>JAQYWA010000064.1 GCA_030145265.1 Desulfuromonas sp.
AAGGTGCCGCGCCAGGTTATTCCGCCGTGGAGATGGTTGAGGATGGTCGTGCGCAGGATGATGTAGGCGAACAGGGCGGCAGTGACGGGAAAGCCGGCGGCGTACCAGGGGCTGAAGCCATGGAAACGGCCGCTGTCGGCGATCAGCAGGGTGAGCAGGGCGACCACGGCGAGGTAAACCAGTCGGGTTGAGCCGCTGGTGGTCAGCAGGGCCAGGTAGGGCCAGACGCTGGCGATCAGTTGAAAGAGAACTCCGCTCAGGGCCAGCCACAATCGGTAGTCGGTGCCGGCGTAGGCGTTCTTTTCGAGGCCGTGGATCAACTGGCCGACGCTACTGTACCATTCGACCTGGATCAGCCCGGTGCCGTAGGCGAGATCCTGGCGAAAACCGGCTTTCTTCAGGATCTTGCCGAGCTTGAGGTCGTCGTCGGGACGCAGGGCGATGGTGCGGTGTCCGCCGACCTGACGATAGGCTTCGGCCCGCACCAGGTTGAAAGCGCCGATGCCGATGTGGCAGCGGCTGTTCGGGTCGCTGGCCTTCCAGGGACGGGTGAAGATGGCGAAAAAGAGGCCGAAGGCGGCGATGAACATATTGAGCAGCAGCTTCGGCATGTGCGCCTCGGGGGTGGCCGCCAGATGGTCGAGACGGTCGGCGGTCAGCAGGGCTACGGCCCGTTTCAGGGTGTCGGGGCGCATGATTACGTCGGCATCGGTGAAGAGCAGCAGCTCGCCGCCGGCTTTCTGGCTGCCGAGCCACAGGGCGTGGTTTTTGCCGAGCCAGCCCGGCGGCAGTTCATCGACGTGCAGCACCTTAAGGCGCGGTTCGTCCTGCGCCAGTTCATCGAGGATCGCTCCGGTGCGGTCCTCGGAGCGGTCGTCAATCAGGATCAGCTCCAGTTTCGGGTAGTCGAGGTTCAGCAACGAGCGCACCGCTTCGTCGATGTTGCGCTCCTCGTTGCGGGCCGCGGCGATCAGCGAGACGCTCGGCGAGTCCAACGGCAGCGCCTGCGGCACATCCCGCAGAAAGCGCAGTTTACGGCTGCCGCTGAGCACGTCTACGGCGACCAGGCCGTAGACGGCCAGAATCAGGATGCCCAGCCAAAACAATCCACCCACTAATCGCTCCCTTCCAGCTGCCGCAGCACCTTCAGCGCCTCGCTTACGTGTTTCTCGGCGTCGAGCTGCGAGTTGAACAGGTGGCGGACGATTCCCTGCTGGTCGATCAGGTAAGTGACCCGGCCGGGAAGTAAACCGAGGGTTTTCGGCACCCCGAAGGCGCGGCGCAGGGCACCGTCTTCATCACTTATGAGTCGGAAGGGGAGCCGATGGTGTTGCGCGAACTGGCGGTGGCTCTGGGCCGAGTCGCTGCTGACGCCGATGACCTCGGCCCCGGCCTCGGCAAAATCCTGGTAGGCGTCGCGAAAGGCGCAGGCCTCCTTGGTGCAGACCGGGGATTCGTCGGCCGGGTAGAAGAAGAGTATCAGCGCCTTGTTGCCGATAAAATCGGCCAGGGCTACCGGCTGCCCTTGCAGCCCGGTTGCGGAAAAGTCAGGGGCCGGATCGCCGATTTGGATACTTTTCATGACTCCTCCCGGTAAGTTTCGATGCGGTAGATGTCGAGCCGAAAAGGCCCCTCCTGACGGTCGGCGATGAGCAGCCCGAAGCGGCGGATGCGCGCCGGGTCGAGGGGCGGCAGGTCTGACAGCAGGCGGCTGTGGTAGCTGGGGCGCAGGTCGCTCCAGGGGATGCGAACCCGTTGCCGCGCTTCGCCCGTGGTCACCAACGGCGCCTGGTAGGTGACGCCGTCGAAAGCCCGGTCGCAGCGCACGGAGATCTTGTAGCGCTTGCCGTCCCCCCGCAGGGTCAGTTGCAGCCCCGTTGCGTTTTCGATCGCGAAATTGCCTGCCTGCGACCGGATCGAGGCGAAGCCGCCGCCGTTTTCGAAGGAGACCCGGCCGGCAAAGGCCATCGCCCCGTCATCCGTTGTCTCTGCCCGGCTCGCGGAGCGCCCGCCCATGACCAGATCGTCGACCGGCTGCCAGTGTCTGATTTCCTCGCTGCGTGAAAAATCGAACAAAACGCATTCAGTTTCGGGGGCGTTCATAATCTTTATCCTTTCCCGTGATTTCCTCCAGTGCCAGCGTCACCGCCCGGTCATAGGGGATCAGCGGCAGCGGAATCAGTTCGCGGATGCGGTTGTCCTTGCAGACCACCTCGTTGTTCAGCCCTTTCAGCAGGGCCAGCACCACCTCGCTTTTGACCGGAGACAGCAGCCCGATCAGCTTTGATGTCAGCCAGGCCGAGAAGACCGGGGTCGGAAAATAGAGATTGACCTGCCCGGCGACCTTGGCCAGGTGCTCGAGCATCTGCCGGTAGCTGAGGATGTCCGGCCCGCCGATGTCGAAGGTCTGTCCGGCGGTCGCCTCCATGTTGAGGCAGCCGGCCAGGTAGCCGATCACGTTGTCGACGGCGATGGGCTGGCAGCGGGTCTGCAGCCCCGGCAGGTCGGGGATTACCGGCTGGGTACGGACCAGGCATCGTAGGATTTCAAAGGACGAGCCGCCGGCGCCGATGATGATGGCGGCCCGCAGCACGGTGGTGGCAAAACTTCCCTGCTGCAGGATTTCCCCCACTTCGTGCCGGCTGCGCAGGTGCTCGGAGAGCTGTTCGTGGTTGCCCAGCCCCGACAGGTAGATGACCCGCCGGACTTTCGAGCGCTCGGCGGCGGCAACGAAATTCTCTGCCGCCGCCCGGTCTCTTTTGGCAAAATCCTTTTCCCCGGCGTCGAGGGAATGGACCAGGTAGTAGGCGGTGTCGATGCCGTTGAGGGTGTAGGTCAGGGATTCGGGATCTAGCAGGTCGGCGACCGCGGCTTCGATCCCTTCGGGCAGGTCGGCCCCGGCTTGGCGGGACAGGCAGCGCACCGGGTAGCCTTCGGCCAGCAGCTTGCTGACCAGCCGCCGGCCGATGAAACCGGTGGCGCCGGTGACGAGAATTTTCGGTTTCTTTGTCATCGTTTCTCTCCTGGCTGCTGATTCATTCTGAATTCTGTCAAAATCGTCGGGACTCGCCCCGACAGGCGACCTACTTTTTGTTAGGAGGATGTCGGACTATTCGGGCCGAAGCGAAAAATTGTATGTTTAAGGCCAGAATTGGGCTCGTTTGAGAATCAATAGCCGTAGCTATTGGTCGAAAAGGAGCTCAGTTATGGGCCAAACAGGCGAATTTGCAGCTGGCTCATGGATAGTTCGATAGCCTCCTTTACACCAACAAAAAGTAGGCAAAAAATGGCTTCCCCTGCGGGGGGCATGAGGATCACTATCGCGTCTGGCGTCGACCTCTGTCAACGTTGAGCCGAGGCCGACGGCCGCTCTTCGTAGCCCCTCTGCTGCCGGTGGTGGTTAACGCAGCAGTTTTCCAGGCTGAGCAAACACCGGGCTGCGTTTTTTAAGACTCAAGACCAATGCGAGTTGTCTCTGGTAGCGGCGGAGTTGCTCTTGTCCCTCCCAGAGAAAACTATGCCTTAAACGTTACCTCAAGTAAATTCCCCAACCAGCTTTCCCAGTTCTGCCAGATCCACCTGCCGTTGGTACAGCGGTCGTTTATCCGTCTTGAAGCCGTCCAGCTGCTCTTCGAAAACCGGTTTGTCTTTGCGGTAGAAGACCCCCAGCCGCAGCGGATCTTCTTCGATGGCCCGGGTGAAGGCCTGGCTGCGATCCCCGGGATCATGGTCAGGGTCGAGGTAACGGGTGTTGGCCTCGAACCACTGGTAGCTGTTGAGCTTGTTGAAGGTCACGCAGGGCTGCAGCAGGTCGACCAGGGCATAGCCGCGATGACGGATCGCCTGCTGCAGGATGTCGCGGGTCTGCTCCTTGTGGCCGACGAAGGCCCGGGCGACGAAGGATGCATCCAGCGAGATCGCCACGCCCAGCGGGTTGAACGGTTCGAGGATGACGCCGGCCGGCTGCAGCGGGGTGGCGAAGCCGCGCTGGCTGGTGGGCGAGGCCTGCCCCTTGGTCAGCCCGTAAACCATATTGTTGTGGACGATGTTGGTCAGGTCGGGATTGCGGCGGATGCAGTGGATGAAATGGTTGCCCCCCTCGCCGTACATGTCGCCGTCGCCGCTTTCGGCGATCACGGTCAGCGTCGGGTTGCTCGCCTTGATGGCGGTCGCTACCGGCAGGGCGCGCCCGTGCAGGCCGTTGAAGAAGTGGGTCTGCAGGTACTGGGGGATCTTGGCGGCCTGGCCGATCCCCGACACCATTACGGTCTGCTGCGGATCGAGCTTGAGCTCGGCCAGCGCTTCGCTCATCAGCTTGAGGATGCCGAAATTGCCGCAGCCGGGGCACCAGGCGATATCGCAGCCTTCACGGATAAAGGGATTGGCGGTCATGAGCATACCTCCTGGCGCAGCCGGGTTTCCAGATTTTCGACGCTGAAGGGCAGGCCGTCGTACTGCAGCCAGTCGGCGTCGGCTAAGCGGCCGGTTTCCCGCTGGATCAGGCGGGCGAACTGGGCTGTGGCGTTGTTCTCGACCACGATCAGCCGCTGTGCCCGCAGCAGCAGTTGTTGCACAGCAGCGGTCAGCGGGTAGACCTGGGGGCAATAGAGAAAGGCTGTTTCCGGATCGTTGACCCGGGCCCGGGCTTCTTCGATGGCCGGACGGGTCGAGCCCCAGCCGACCAGCAGCCGGCGATGGTTCTTCGGCCCGAACAGCCGGTGCGGCACCGCCGCCTCGCCGCGCAGCAGGGCGAGTTTCTTCAGCCGCTTGTCGACCATGGCGACGCGCACCTCGGACCGTTCGGTGATGAACCCGGCCTGGTCGTGCTCGTCGCTGTCGGCGCAGACCAGCCCCCGCCCGTAGCCGGGGATGCCACGTGGCGACAGGCCGCTTTCGGTCAGGGCGTAGCGGCGGTAGTTGGCGGCCGTTTCGACGATCCGGTGTTCATGGGGGGCGGCGGGGATCGGCAGTTGCGGGACGTTATAGCTGCTGTCGAGCAGGTATTGGTCGGTTAGGAGGATCACCGGTGACTGGCTGGCGTCGGCCATGGCAAAGGCCTGGCGGGCGCAGTCGAAGGCGTCTTCGAGGGTGCCGGGGGCGAGGATCGCCCGGGGGAATTCGCCGTGGCCGGCGTACAGGGCCAGGTCGAGGTCGCCCTGCTCGGTGCGGGTCGGTAGCCCGGTGGCCGGGCCGGGGCGCTGGGCCAGGTGGATGACCATGGGGGATTCCATGCCGCCGGCCAGGCTGATCCCTTCGCCCATCAGGGCGAAGCCGCCGCCGGAGGTGCTGACCATGGCCCGGCCTCCGGCGTACCAGCTGCCGAGCCCCATGTTGATGGCGCTGATCTCATCCTCGGCCTGCTCGACCAGGATGCCGAAACGTTCGGCGTAGCTGGCGAGAAACTGCAGCACGCCGGTGGAAGGCGACATCGGGTATGAGCCGATGAAATTGCAGCCGCCGGCAATGGCGCCGAGGCCCACCGCCTGGGAGCCGTTCAAGAACAGCTGGCCCGTTACCCCGGCATCCGCCTCGATGCGGCAGGTCAGTTGCTTCTTGCTGACTGCGGCCTCGCCCCGTTCCCGGCCCAGCCGGGCGGCGCGTAGATTCTTGGCCAGCACATCCCGATCACTGTCGAACATCTGCTGCAGGGTGGCTTCCAGTGCCGTTGGTTCGAGGCCGAGCAGGGCGGTGACAAATCCGCAGGCTATGGCGTTGGCGTAGATTTTTTCGCCAACCTGCTGTGCCAGTTCGGTCAGGGGAAGCGGGAGCAGTCCCTCAACGTCGGCGAAGACCGCCGGATCGCCGATCACCAGCGTCTCCGGGGAGATCCGCGGCCGCAGCCAGGGGTAGGCATCGCGGTCGAGCAGCACGCAGAGATCAATCCGTTCGGCATAGGCCCGCACCGGACTCGTCGCCGCCCGGATGCTGGTCGAATTGCTGCCGCCGCGGATTCGGGACATGAATTCTTTGGTGGCAAAGACATGCAGGCCGCTGGCTTTCAGGGTGCCGGTCAGCACCGTTTCAATGGTCTGGATGCCTTGGCCGGCCTCGCCGCATAGAACAATGCTGACCTCGTTGTTGAATGTCGGTTGCGCTCGCACGGCAGGTTCTCCTTTCTCGATGTCGGTGGCATTTCGGTTGTTTCCTCCCCATTATAGACGGCGTGTCCGGATTTGCATGGTTGGTGGCTTAAGGTCCGGTGTCAAGAAGCGCAGGTGTGGGGATTGCACAGCAAAAAACCGGATGTGGTAAAATGAAACTGTAAAACAAGCAGAAAGGAGTGGTTATGAAAAAGGACAGATTTGAACATCACTGCCTGGAAGTAGAGGCGGGGAGGGATGCGTTTGTTGCCCACCCCTCCAGTGGCGAAGAAGGCATGGTCATCGAGTGTCGCCTGCAGATGGGGCACTTGGTGGTGCAGACTCCGGACAACCATAAACGGTGTTGGGATTTTCGCGAGTGCGAAGATCTGAACCGTCCCAAGTCCGGGCCGATGATCTGAGTTGGCAAGAAATTGACGTAACGAAAAAAGGCGCAAACGGCGCCTTTTTTATTTAGACCATATCTGCCTGATTCCACACCGAAAGTGTCGGCTTGACAGGCAGGCGGCCGCCGCTAAACTTCAATTCCCGGAGACCACGCTCGTTTCCGTGGGAATAGATACAACCAAGGCTATATGGAGGTCTGAATGAATGTTTATGACTTCGCGATGAAAATGGAGCTCGACGGAAAGGCTTATTACCAGAAACTGGCGGAAAAAACCAAGTTGCCCGGCTTGAAAAATATCTTTCTGCAACTCGCCGAGGATGAGCAGAAACATTACGACATCTTCAAGGGTTTGAAAGAGAAGGCATCGCCGGCTATGCAGTCAACGACCTCTCTGGAACAGGCAAAAAACGTTTTTGAAAAACTGATGACCGAAAAGTCAGCGGTCGATCAGCTAGAGGGCGATCTCGAGGGATACCGGTATGCCATGAAGCTTGAGGCCGACAGTTTTCGCTTTTACGAGGATGCCGCCAGCCGCGAAGCGGATACCAAGGTGAAGTCCCTCCTGCTTAAGGTTGCCGGCGAAGAGCAAAATCATTTCAACATCCTGCAGAATGTCTACGACTTCGTCAATGCGCCGACTCAATACCTGGCCTGGGCCGAGTTCAGCAATCTCGATGAATTCAGAAACTTCGGCCGGGGGTGACGGCAGGTGACACCACGGGGGCGATTTCTTCGCCTATCCGGTTTTACTTGAGGAAAAAGACACGCAAACTGAAAAGGAGGTCATTATGGGGACCCACAATATCATCGACGGTTGCATCAACTGCGGCGCCTGCGCGGCGGTCTGTCCGGTCAACGCTATCAGCGAAGAGCGCGAAGTGCATGTCATTGACAAGGAAGTCTGCATCGACTGTGGCGAGTGTGATGCGGTCTGTCCGGTGGATGTCATTGAATGGGAAACCACCGCCTGATCTCTTGCCGGGCCCCTTGTTTCACTGCAAGCTTAGTGATCAGGGGGCCCGTTTGGGTCTATGCCGGCTTTGTTCAGATGCTTATGAGTTCTCTCCTGTCCCTCCCAAGATGAAGCGTGCCGTTGTTTTTACCGCGGAAGTTAAACGTTCATGCATCTCGCCGCCTCGTTACGGTTTTGTGGAAATTGTCCATAGGGCAACCTAAGGCCTTTCCGCTTCCGTTTCGCCTCTGTTTCATATTCGAAAAACGAAACTGATTCCCATACGACTGAATTACCTATTTAAAATATCCGCTGTTCACAAGCCGTTGATTTTTGCCTTATTATTAAAGGTAAACATAGTGCATCGCTGAATGGACATTGGGCTTTCCTTATGGGAGACTGATCCTGGGTCCTTTCTACCTAGAGGCGGACATGACGAGACCAGAGGCCCTTGCGGCCCTGAAGCAGGACGAACTTTTTGACCTTCTGATTGTCGGCGGCGGCGCCACCGGTTGCGGTATCGCCGTGGACGCGGCGCTGCGGGGCTTGAAGGTCGCCCTGGTGGAGAAGAATGATCTCGCCGAGGGGACCAGCGGTCGCAGTACCAAGCTGGTCCACGGCGGCGTGCGCTACCTGGAAAAGGCCGTCAAGCGCCTCGACAAGGCGCAATACGACCTGGTCAGGGAAGGGCTCCACGAACGGGGCGTTTTGCTGAAGAACGCGCCGCACCTGTCTAATCCGCTCCCCTTTGTCGTTCCCCTGTACAAATGGAGCGACGTCCCCCAGTTTTTGGCTGGCCTGAAGCTCTACGATATCCTGGCCGGCAAAATGGGGATCGGCCACAGCCGCTTTCTGAGCCGGAAGGACGCCCTCGCGCGCTTTCCAATGATCAAGGCGAAAGGCCTCAAGGCCGGGATCCTCTACTACGACGGCCAGTTCAACGACGCCCGGATGGCGGTGGCGCTCGCCATGACCGCCAGCGAACATGGCGCGGTGGTGGCCAACCACGTCGAAGTCACCGCCCTCTGCAAGGAGAACGGCAGGGTCGCCGGCGCCCAGCTCAAGGACCGCCAGACCGGCAGCGAATGGACGCTGCGCGCCAAGGGGGTGATCAACGCCACCGGGCCCTTCGGCGACCGCCTGCGGCAGCTGGACGACCCCGCCGCCGCGCCGATCATCACCACCAGCACGGGGATCCATATCGTGCTCGACAAACATTTCGCCCCCCCCGACACGGCGCTGATGATCCCCCAGATCGCGGACGGCCGGGTGCTGTTCGTGATCCCCTGGCAGGGGCATACCCTCATCGGCACCACCGACGATCCGGCAGCGCCGACCGAACACCCGCAGGTGACGGAAGAAGAGATCGACTACCTGCTGCGTCATGTCCGGCACTATTTCAACCTCAGCTTGACCCGAGCCGACATCAAGGCCACCTGGTCGGGCCTGCGTCCCCTGGTCGCCGATCCGAAGGCGGCGGACACCTCCAATCTGGTCCGCGACCATGTGATCTCAATGAGCGCGGCCGGTCTGCTTACCATCGTCGGCGGCAAGTGGACCAGCTACCGCAGGATGGCCGAAGACACTGTCGACCAGGCGGTCAAAGGGTACGGCCTCAAGCCGGCCCGCAGCTGCCAGACCAACCATACCCCGGTGGTCGGCGGCGCCCGCTACCGGCCGGATGGCGAGGCCCGGCTGGTCAGGGAGTACGGTCTCGCCGCCGACGTGGCAACCCACCTCAATCGCGCCTACGGCGACCGCGCCGAAGTCGTGGCAACACTGTTCGCCGGAG
>JAQYWA010000065.1 GCA_030145265.1 Desulfuromonas sp.
CTCCTTTTCGGCCCATAGCTACAGCTATGAGCTCTCAAACGAGCCAAAATCTGTTCTCAACCTTCCGAATTTTCGCTTCGTCCCGCATAGTCCGACAGTCTCCTAACGGCAGGCGACAATATTCGCCGTTTGTGACCTCAGGTCTAAAACGACCTTAACCTTCTTGTTTCTCAGCTGCTCAAGAACCTGTTCGACCTTATCCTCCAGGCTGCAGCCGGTGTCCCCCCAGTCCGCCCCGTCTCTGGTCACAAACTCCTGGATCATATTCCGCAGCGTGTCCGGGTTGATCCGATCATACGGAACCTCGACCCCTTCTTCGTGCTGGTCGTCGGTTTGTTTCTCAGACACGAATCACCTCCACATGCATAGCCCCAACGGTTACAAGAATCTTCGGGCAACCCATTATGCCGGCTCCGCAAGCAATAAAGCTAGAAAAAGCATTTTCACCGCAAAGCCGCAAAGAGCGCCAAGGAAATCAAATAGTTATCCGGAGAAAAACTTACTTAGCCATCTCAATACTTTTTGCGAAAGCATCTTATAAGGACTCGAATTTCTTTGCGACCTTTGCGCCTTTGCGGTAATGGACTGCAGAGTTTAAGACTGCCAACCGGCTCCCGAGGCAAACTATTCTGTGGGGTAAAGCGGCGCCAGCGCCTCCGCTGCCTGCTTCTGCGCCGGTGGCAGTTGTTTGATGGCGGCGCAGAGATTTTCTCCACTCCAGGGGACCTGAGCCTTGCCGTAAAGGGTCTTGTCAAGCTCGGCCAGGGCGGCGGTGAAGGACGCGCCGCCGATGTGGCACAGCTCTTCGAGCTCCCGCCCGGCTGCCTGTGGGCAGCGCAGGCGACTCCAGCGCAGCAGCGCCTGGCGAGTTGCCTGAGAATCGTTGCGCCCTGCGGCCTTAAGCACCGCCTTGAAAGCAACCTGCTCTGTTTCACGACTCGCGCCCCCGGCGGAAGGTTCGTCCTTAAGGGACGGCGAACAGCGCCGGTGCCGCCAGAGCAGCAGCAGGCTGACAAGCCACCCCAGTCCCAGGACCAGGCTGAGCCAGGGCCAGAACCCCGGGGAGGATTTCTCTGGGCCAGATGCGACAGGGGGTGCGTCGGCACCGGGTGCAGCCGGCGAAGCGACAGCCGGTGCGGCCGTAGCGACAGGCGCTGCCGGAACCTGAGACGAAGGGGAGGTGGCGAGACTTCCGGCCGCCGCCGGGGCCACCTTCAGCGTCAGCGCATCGAGGTGGATTCGGCTCCAGCTGCCCGCGGCGACATCGTACCAGTCCAGATCGACGGCCGGCAGCTCCACCGCACCCGGACGGGTCGGCACCAGGGCCAGCTTCTGCTGCAGGGTTCCGACAATTCCCTGATCGTTCTCGGCATCCTGTCGACTCGGCTGGTCGGGGTAACTCTTCCACCCATCGGGCACCGGCAGCTGCAGATCAGGCAAGCTCGCTGCGGGCAGCCCCTCGGCGGTCAGGGTCAGGGTGCGGGTGGCCGGTTCGCCGACCCGCAGTGTCGGCGGGTGCTGTTGCCAGTCGTCCTGCAGGGTCAGGCGACGGGCGGGGAGCCAGCTGCGGGAGCCCAGGTCGGCCGGCGGCTCCGTTACCTGGATCGGCAGCGCTTCGGTCTTACGCCGCACCTGCTGCAGCGAACGGCCGAAGGGATCGCGCCGGGAGGAGCCGGCGTCAATCTGGGCATCAAGCTGTAGGGCGGCAATGCTGAGTGATCCGACCTGGCGGGGAAAAACGGTATAGCGGCGCTCGATCCCCTGGTAGCGGTAACCGCCACGGCGGGTTTCAAAGCTGCGGTCCTTACCCAGCTGCCGGATATCCGCCTCCCCCCCTTCCACTCGGGGTTCGCTCAGACTTGCCTGAGCCAGATCGACCCGATGCAGCACACGCACGGTGAAGAGG
Source organism: Desulfuromonas sp. (assembly GCA_030145265.1). Taxonomy (GTDB): domain Bacteria; phylum Desulfobacterota; class Desulfuromonadia; order Desulfuromonadales; family Trichloromonadaceae; genus Trichloromonas. Next base: position 1,907 of record JAQYWA010000065.1, read on the forward strand.
ATCTGCGCCCCGACCGGCACCTGCCACGGCTGCGCCTCGGCTTCGAGCAGCAGTGGATCGGCGGCGCCCGTGGAAGCTGGCTGTTCGCTGACGCGAATGGTCAGCGGCCGTGAGCAGTCGGAGCCGAAACAGACCGCCGGGATCGCAAGGTCGCCGCTGCGCCTTGGCATCAGGCTCAGAGAGAGGACCAGCGAACGGCTTAAGCTACCGTTGATCAGTTGCATCTGACTGCTCTGCGAGCGGTTGAGGATCTCCCAGTCGCGCTCCAAAACACGCAGATCAGGATCGTCATCCGGGCTGCCATTGACCCGCAGTTCGAGCTGCAGGCTTTCCCCGGCACCGAGCCGATCACGGTCGGTCACAGCGGTGACCTGCGCCGCCAGAAGACAAGGCGGCAGGACCAGCAACAGGGCTAGAGCTAGGCCCATGGCTAAGCAAAAATTTCGCCAGACAAGGCTTAGTGGTTTTTCAGGGGTAAAGGCATGCATCAGGCATGTCGAAGTCCTGAGAAACCGCTGTAACGCCGTATGGCGGACTTTTTGCGACGCCATCATTATACCGCGCATTACCATGGTCGATCCGTCTCCAATTGCTCGCCGCGACTGCGGTACTGGTAAAGAAACTTGCGCCGCAGCAGACCACCCGGATCATCGGGAATGCCCTGCAGCCACTGCTGCATCTCCCGTTCCTCGGCGCTTTGCGGGGCACTGTCGGCAGCCTCCTGAGCCTCCTGCGGTTGCTCGTCGCCAGCCTCAGCTTTCTGAGCCTGGGCCTGCTGCTGCTCTTGCTCGGAGGGGGACTGGGCGTTATCGGCCTGCTCCGGGCGGCGTTTGGACTCCTCGGCGGATTGTTCCTCCGGCAGCGGAGACTGCTGCTCCTCCCCGGGTGTTTCCGGGCTGGACGAGCCATCCTCTCCTTGTTTATCACTGCTGTCCTGGCCCTGCTGATTCTGGTCCCCCTCCGGTTTTTCGTCAGCGCTCGAGGGCTCTTTATCCCCCTGCTCGCCGCCGGCTTGTTGCTGCTGCTGATTTTCTTCCTGCTGCTGTTGCTCTTTCTGTTGCTGCAGGGCCTGCTCCACCAGCTTCCGGTTGGCCAGGGCATCTTCGTCCCCCGCCTTAAGCTTCAGGGCTTGCTCGTAGGACTTGAGAGCTTCGGCGAGCTGCCCGGTGCGGGCCAGAGCGTTGCCGCGGTTGTACCAGTCGTCAACCCTCTGGGAATCGGGCAGCGCCTTGAGCGCCTCGTCATAACGGCCCGCACGGTAAAGGGCACTCGCCTTCCAGCGCGGGTCTTCGAAACGGCCGGCGGCGGTCTCGTACTTCCCGGCCGCAAAGGCGGCTTCGGCCTGCTGGTCAGGACGCTGCCAGAGATCCTGCCAGTTCAGGGCATGAGCCTGCGGCGGGGCGAGCAGCAGCAGGACAAAAACCGCCAGCCAGCCCCGTCGGAAGGCGCAGGCCGCCAGCAGTACCAGCGGCAATAGCAGCCAGACGCCCGCTTCTTCCCAGCGATCGCCGAGGCGGTTCTGCGTCGCCTCGGCCTGATCGAGGCGATGGCTATCCAGATCGGCCAGCAAGGCGTGAAAATCGCCGTCGTCGATACTGAGACGTCGGTAGCTACCACCGCCGGCCTGAGCCAGCTGCAGCAGGCCAGACTCATCCAGCCTCGGCAAGACCAGGTTTCCGGCGCCATCTTTAAAAAAGCCCCCCCCGACCAGAGGGATAGGCGCCCCTTCCGGGGTACCGACGCCAAGCACCTGGAGCTGCAGCCCCTGCTCCGGCAGGGCGCGCGCCGCCGCCTCGGCCAAGCGGGGGCGATCCTCATCGGTCACCAGCAACAGGGTTCCCTGCTTAAGTCCTGCCTGCTGCAGCAGTTCAGCCCCCAGCTCCAGTGCCCGGTCCGGAGCGCTCCCCTGCACCGGCATCAACTCCGGCTCCAGAGTCCCCAGCAGCGCTTCGATGGTTCGGTTATCGTCAGTGAGGGGGGTAATGGCAAAGGCATCCCCGGCGAAAGCGACCAGGGCTGTCTGCCCTTCGCGCCGCTGGCGCAGGATATCCTGGACTTTCAACCGCGCCCGCACCAGGCGACTCGGTTTGAGATCGGCGGCCAGCATGGAGCGCGATAGATCGAGGCAGATCACCAGCGCCGACTGCTGCCGAAAGAGCGGCTGGGGGAGCCGGCGCCAGGTCGGCCCGGCCAGGGCGGTCACCACCGTCAGCAGCGCCGCCAGCAGCAGCCATAGCGGCCAATTGGCGCGGCGGCGAGAGCGGCCGAGCAGCAGGTGCGGCAGCAGGGCCGGGTCACAGACGTCTTGCCAGCTGCGACTACGCAGCCGGCGGCGCCAAAGGAGCCAAAGCAGGCTCAACAGCGGCGGCAGCGCCAGAAACCACAGGGGCCGAAGAAAATGAAAGTCATTCATAATGTTCTCGCAAAAAGCCTGGGCAGAAGTTCCCGCAGTACCAGCACGACCACCCCGATCAGTGCCGCCCCGAGAGGCCAGAAAAAGAGCGCAGTCACCGGTCGATAGACGTCCTGCTGCCGCTCGACCGGTTCGAGCTGATCGAGCAGGCCGTAGATTTCCTCCAGCTCGGCACGGTCGCGGGCACGGAAGTAACGACCACCGGTGGTTTCGGCGATGGCCTTGAGACTCTTCTCGTCAAGATCGCGCGATGGGTTGACGGTGCGGGAGAAGAAAAAGCTCGGCACCTCCATCTCTTCTGCGCCAATGCCGATGGTGTAGATTTTAAGCCCTTTGCGAGCGGCGAGTTCGGCCGCTTTGAGCGGCGGCAGGACTCCGGCGGTGTTGGCCCCGTCGGTGAGCAAAATCAGCACCTGGCGCCGCGCTTCACCCTCCTCCGCCCGCTTGAGTGCCAGGCCGATGGCGTCGCCAATGGCCGTGCGGTCGCCGGCCAGGCCGATGGCGGCCTCATCGAGCAGCTGCCTGACGGTGGCGCGGTCAAAGCTCAGCGGCACCTGCACATAGGCCTGCTCGCCGAACAGGATCAGCCCGAGCCGGTCGCCGACCCGTTGTTCGATAAAGGGCTCGGCCACCGACTTGAGGGCGGTCAGGCGATCGACCTGCCGGCCACCCAGATCAAAATCCTCAATCTGCATGCTCCCAGAGAGGTCGACGGCCATGAGCAGATCCCGGCCGGAGATGGGCATTTCCAGTGGCTCGCCGAGCCACTGGGGACGGGCGCAGGCGAGTACCAGCAGCAACCAGCAGAAGAGAGCTAAAAAGACCGCCCAGCGCGGGCGGCGGCTCCCCTGCTGATGGCGGGCAAGACCAAAGTGTTCCAACTGGGGAACCCACAGGGCCGCTTCTTCGGCGGCCAGGGCCGGCGGCGCCAAGCGGTAAATTAAATAGGGCAGCGGCAACAGAAGCAAGGCCCAGGGCCAGGCAAACTGGATCATGATCGCCTCCGGTGGCGGGGGGCTGCCGGCAGTTTCTTCAGGCGGCGCCGGCAGAGCACCAACAGGGCGGCGCGGTCGAAGTCGCATTCGGGCTGATAGGGACCCTGCCCCAGAGCGCGACCGCTGCCACTGGAGAAAGGGGCATCCCGAAGATCCCGATCGAGAAAACGCAGCCAGGCCTCGCCGGTGAGAGCGGCGCACTCCTCGCGGTCAAAGGCGCAGAGCATGGCGCGGCGCAACAGAGCCGAAAGGGCCGAAAGCAACGCCGCCGAGGGGAGCTGCATGTCCGTTTCCAGCTCCGCCAGCTGCCGCAAGGCCTGGCGCCGATAACGCAAGCGGCGAGCGCGGCGCGCCAACAGACAGAGGCCAAGAATCAGCAGCACCAACAGTGCGATCAACAGCCACCAGCCCGGAGCCGGCGGCCATAAGCCCGGAGCCGGCGGCAGGTGGATATCCCGCAACGGCAGCGCCTCAGCGACGGCGGCGGGATCAACGCCGGGCATGGGGCATTCTCCTGAAAAATGTCGCATCCTGCAGCACCTGGGCGGGGTCCTGCTCGGTGGAAAGTGCCGTGAAGCGTGCCCGGTGCAGCAGGCAGAACCGCTCCAACTGCTGCCGATGGGCGGCAAACCGCGCCCGGTACTCTTCGCAGGAAGCCCTCTCGCCGGTAGCGATGGTCAGATCCCGTTGCCCGTCGCTGAGACGGTAGCTACCGGCGGCGGGCAACTCGGCTTCGAGAGGATCGAAACAGAAACCGAGGGTGAGTTCGGCGTGACGCTCCAGCAGGGCGAGCTCCTTCTCCACGTCCTGATCCCACTGGGCGAAATCGCTCAGCAGAAAGACCAGGCTGCCCGGCTTCACCACCCGGCGCAGCTTCTGGATCGTCCGCACCAGCCGCTGCTGCGGTTCGAAGGGGGCGTGCAGAGGCCGCTGCCAGGCCGGATCAGCGACCATCTGCTGCAGCAGCTTCAGCACCCCGCGCTGGCCGCCGACCGGGCGCAGCTCGCAGTGCTGCGTCTCGGAAAAGAGGAATCCACCGACCCGGTCGCCCGTGGATTGGGCATTCCAGGCCAGAATGGCGGCAACCTCCGAAGCGAGCACCGCCTTGAAGCGGCCGCGGGTGGCGAAAAACATCGGCCGGCGGTAATCGAGCACGAAGAGCACCGGGCGCTCGCGCTCCTCGTGAAAGAGCTTGGTGTGCACCTCGCCGCGCCGCGCCGTCACCCGCCAGTCGATGTTGCGCACCTCATCCCCCGGCTGATAGGCCCGCACCTCGGCGAACTCCATGCCCCGGCCGCGAAACGTGGAGCGGTAACCGCCGCTGCGGATGGCCGAGGGATGCCGGAGAGCGGGCAGCCCCGCCCCGGTGACGCCCCGTAGGGCGAGCAGCCGCGGCAGGTCGATTTGCACGGGTGAGGCAGGGGAGACACCCCTGGCTGAAACTCTGTTGATTTTCATCCGCACACGCCCTTAGGGAACCGGAATGCGGGCCAACAGTTCGCTTACCACCCGATCGGGGGTAATCCCTTCGGCCTCGGCTTCGTAGCTCAGTACCAGTCGATGGCGCAGCACGTCGAAGGCGAGCTGCTGGATGTCCTCGGGTTGGACATAATCGCGGCCGGCCAGCCAAGCCCTGGCCCGGGCGCAGCGATCCAGAGCGATGCTCGCCCGCGGACTGGCGCCATAGCTGATGCGCCCCGCCAGATCCTCCCCCCAGTGGCCGGGAGTGCGGGTCGCCAACACAATCTGCAGCAGGTATTCCTGCAGGTTATCGGCCAGATGCAGCTCAAGCACCTCCGCGCGGGCCCGGCGCAGTTCGGCCGCCGTGATCCGCGCAAAGCTCGGCGCAAGCGCGGCCGGCTCAGTCAGATTGTCCGCCCGCGCCTCGCTACGGGCCAGCTGTAGAATCTGCCATTCCACATCCACCGCAGGGTAGTCGACGCGCACATGCAGCAAAAAGCGATCGAGCTGGGCTTCGGGCAGCGGATAGGTCCCCTCCTGCTCGATGGGGTTCTGAGTCGCCATGACCAGGAAGGGGTCGGCGAGAGGATAGCTGGTCTGGCCCACGGTGATCTGCCGCTCGGCCATCGCTTCGAGCAGCGCCGACTGCACCTTGGCCGGGGCCCGGTTAATCTCATCGGCCAGGATCAGGTTGTGAAAGAGCGGTCCCTGCACAAAGGCGAAGGTACCGTCCTGGGGGCGGAAGATCTCGGTGCCGGTGAGATCGGCGGGCAACAGGTCGGGGGTGAACTGGACCCGGTGAAAACTCCCCTCCAGATGCGCCCCGAGGCAGCGAATGGCCCGGGTTTTAGCTAGGCCTGGCGCCCCTTCGACCAGCAGATGCCCATCCGCCAGCAGAGCGATCAGCAGACGCTCGATCAGCTGCGGCTGACCAATCACCTCCCGACCAAGCTGCTCCGCAAGAGAGTGAAAACGATTTTGTACGGAATCCATAGATAGTATATTCCTCAATAAACAGTTAGTTGGCACAGCAAATAATCAACAATGCAGGTTCTTCCCCTCCCAGGAGATCGCACGGCACTGGGAAATTAATCCCCTAAAAAAAGTCTGCACTGGGAAAAACCGGGCAGGACCAAAGCCAGGGAGCAAAAAGCCCCGGGCCGAAGGGAACTAACCAGCAACACCGCCCAGATGGCCGGCTCAGGATAAACAGAGGGGGGGTGGAGGACGGGAAAGATGAGGCCAGCTCACCTGCAACGACACGGCTGCGGGAAGCTGGATGCATGCGATGGCCAGCGCGTCGGCTGTGGGAAGCTGCGGCAGACAGACACCGCTGACCGTCAAGATGCCGGTGACGTCGTCTCCGTTCGACTCGAAAGTCCAAAAGCCAGCAAAGCTGGGCCCGCCCGCCTTCAGCCCGGCGCCGTAAAGACCTTGGCGTCCGCATGAAAACGTTGGTCCCTGCAGCAGACTGCCAAGCAGAACAGCAAGAACGAAAAGATGGAGACTGAAAAGAAATCTGAGATTCATGGCAATCGTTTCAGCACGTTCCTTTTTGACGAAAACGTTCAGATCTTCGGCTCGCCAAAAGTGTTACACCCATCGTATCGTGTTTGTCAAGACTGTCTCGGCCCGGCACCGGTCAAGGGATTGCGTATGCCCAGGCTCCTGCATTAAAAACCGGAATCAGGCTGCCAGCTCAAGCTGCGGGCCAGAATTTCGAACGCCAGATCGAGGTTGGTCTCCGGACTCAAGGCCGGCCCCAGTAAGCGGACCAGAGCCGCTCGCTTGAGCAGGCGATCATCGAAGCCTGCCTGCGGAGCAAGCCGCCGCAACTCGCTTTTCAGGTGGGCAAAATTGAGATCACGCGTCATTTTCATCGCGGCGCCAAGACCATCGTAATTCATCGCGGTCCGATCGAAAATCGCCATCGTTTGGCCACCAGCATACAGCCAGAGGGTTTCGTCACGCGCTTCGGAGGTCAGGATCTGCTCGCTCGTCACTTTCTTGGTCATCGGCACACCGCCTGCGAGCAGGGTCTTGCCGAGGCTGAACTTGCGCTCCGTCACCGTGCCGATGGTTTGCGTCTGCCCGGCGCTGCAGGTAGCGACAAGCAACAGCTCAATCGTGCCGTAGTCAATGTCGCAAGTTTCTCCAGCAGACGACTCCAACCGCAGCGCCTGCGTTCCCAACACGAAACGACGAACATGAAACGGTTGCTTGCGGTTACGCACAGCTTGGGTATCGATCACCAACGCCGGAATTCCATCTTGGCAGAGCCTGGACGCCAACGCCTCAGCCTGATTCGAATCGGCGAAGCTTGCGAGCACCGCTGGTCCGCCGCCGGAGATCTTTTGCCGGGCCTCGAAAACCAGGATGCCCTGCGTGTTGGCGATGGTTTGGGCGACCGCAGCCTCATCTTGCTGCCAGC
>JAQYWA010000470.1 GCA_030145265.1 Desulfuromonas sp.
CCGCCGCAGCGGCAACAATCGCGGTCGCTGCCCAGACGGGACTCGACAGCGGCAAAGTGGCGACCATATTACTTAAAGTCATCGCTGAGAAGACCGGCTATCCGGTCGATATGCTCGAACTGGAGATGAGCCTCGATTCCGATCTCGGCATCGACTCCATCAAGCGGGTCGAGATCCTCTCCGCGCTGCAGGAGCGCCTTCCCGAGGCCCCGTCCGTGCGACCCGACGACCTTGGCGCTCTGCAGACCCTTGGCCAGATCGTCAAGCACCTTTGTGCCGGTGCCACGACGACAGCGCCGGTTCCGGTTGCAACACACGAGCGTTTCGACCGCGACACCGTTTCCAGCACCCTTCTTGCGGTGATCGCCGACAAAACCGGCTATCCGGTGGAAATGCTCGAACTCGACATGGCTCTCGATTCCGACCTGGGGATCGACTCCATCAAGCGGGTTGAAATCCTCTCGGCCCTGCAGGAACAGCTTCCCGGCGCCCCGGCCATCAAACCGGAACATCTTGGCACCCTGCAAACCGTGGCGCAGATCGTTGATTTCCTTGCCAGTGTTTCAGGGGCCCCGGCTCCGGTGGCGACCATCGAAGCCGCAGACACCGACCCCCCGGTAGGCGGTGGCATCGAGCGCAAGCTGGTCAAGGTCGTCCCGCTCAAAGCCAAAGGCAACCGCCAGCAGCTGGCCCTGGCAGACGGAGCCTCGATCTGGGTGTCCGATGACGGCTCCGATCTTGCTCGCGCTGTTGATGCACGGCTCAAGCAGCTCGGCTACCAGCCGAAACGGGTCTCTCTCGACGAGCTGGATTTTCTCCCGGCCCCCTCTGACCTCGGCGGACTGATCCTGCTGCCCCCGGCGACTGCGGCCGATGACCGCTTTTTAAAACAGTCCTTCCGACTTCTTCAGATCGCCGGCCCCGGACTCAAAAAATCCGGCGATCAGGGCAAATCGCTGTTGGCTACGGTTTCCCGTCTCAACGGCAGCTTTGGCCTGCTTCCCGGCGTCTCCCCGGCCGATCCGGTTTCTGGCGGTCTGGCGGGGCTGAGCAAAACGGCCAGCCACGAATGGCCGCAGGTTTCCTGCAAGGCTATCGACCTGGCCCCCGATTTGAAGGATGCCGCCACCGCGGCTAGCGCCCTGGTCGATGAAATCCTCACCGAGGGACCACTTGAGGTCGGCATCTCCGGTGCCGGGTTACACACCCTCAAGCTGACCGATACGCCGCTGACCGATGACCTGCGGGAACTGCCGGTTGCAGCCGGCGAGGTGGTGGTCATCAGCGGCGGGGCCCGCGGAGTTACCGCGGAAGTTGCCGTATCTCTGGCGGCGGCCAGCAAAGCCACCCTGCTGCTGCTCGGCCGCAGCCCGGCCCCGGAAGCCGAGCCCGACTGGCTGAGCGGCCTGCAAACCGAGGGGGACATCAAGAAAGCCCTGATCAGCCAGACAACAACACCGCTGAAGCCCAAGGATGTCGAGCAGCAATACCAGGCAATCCTCTGCAGCCGGGAAATCCGCAGCAACATGCAGCGCATCGTCAGCGGCGGCGGCAAGGCGATCTACCGCTCCGTCGATCTGCGTGACCCGGTGGCGGTTGCAAAAGTGGTCGCCAAGGTCCGCTCCAGCAACGGCCCGATCAAGGGTCTGATCCACGGCGCCGGCGTTTTGGCCGACCGCCTGATCACCGACAAAACCGCCGAGCAGTTCGAGCTGGTCTACTCGACCAAAATCGAGGGGCTGCGTACCCTGCTCGACGCCGTGGGCGAAGACGACCTGCGCTTTCTGGTCCTGTTCTCGTCCTCC